>NZ_KB291491.1:68118-87297 GCF_000318315.2 Capnocytophaga sp. oral taxon 324 str. F0483
GCTTTAACTTACCCCCACTTTTCCTTCGTCATTTGTTCGTTCATTGTTCGTCATTTGTTCGTCTTTTCTTCGTCTTTTCTTCGTCACTCTTTCATTTTTGTGTCGCTACATTCCCCCTCTTTGAGGAAGCCAGCGAAAGCTGGGTATGTGTAAGGGGGAGGTTTTATTTGTCTTTCCTTTATCTGCCTGTCGTGCTACGACTGCCCGTGTGGCTCGCACCTGCCCGTGTGGCTCGCACCGTCTTTCCTATAAGCTTCTCCCAAATTAACCATTAATCATTAATCATTAATCATTAACCATTAAATAAGCCTTTCATCTACACTATTTTATTCTTCCGTCCCCATTTGCTAATTCTCAAATTTGCTAATTTACTAATTATACCCGTTTGTGTCGCTCACACCAATTTTGATATACCAAAAATTTGCCATACCTTTGCACTATTAATTCCAAAAAACAATTTGTATTATGGCAAGAAGTCGAAATGTTATTTTAAACGGACTCTCTGGTATGATTGGTAAAACGTTCGTTTTCCGAAAAGTTAAAGGACAAACAGTAGTCTGTAAAGCCCCTTCTAAGTCCCGCGTACCAGCTTCCGAAGCTCAATTAGGCTGTCGCACTAAGTTCCAAGAAGCCGTGCGTTATGCCCAGCTCGTCCTTAAAGACCCACAGCTCAGGGCTTCCTATGAAGTATTACCTAAGGTCAAAAAAGGCACCTCATCAGTTTACCACGCTGCCATCACAGCGTATCTAAACAATACTGCCATTAAAAACTAATAATGTATTAAACTTTCAAACCGCAGAAAAATGAAGTATTATATTATAGCAGGCGAGGCTTCTGGTGATTTGCACGGTGCTAACCTAATGAAAGCCCTATTAGAAAAAGACCCAAAAGCCGAATTCCGCTTTTGGGGGGGCGACCAAATGCAACAGGTGGCAGGTACACAAGTAAAGCATTACCGAGACCTCGCTTTTATGGGCTTCTGGGAAGTGATTATGAACCTGCGCACTATCTTGCGCAATATCGATTTCTGTAAGAAAGATATCACCCAGTTCAACCCCGATGTACTTATTTTTATAGACTATCCTGGTTTTAATATGCGCATTGCCCAATGGGCTAAACAACAACATATTCCTACTCATTACTACATCTCACCACAAATATGGGCTTGGAAAGAGAACCGCATAAAAGCAATCAAACGCGATGTAGATTTTATGTACGTCATACTCCCGTTTGAAAAAGATTTCTACGAAAGAAAACACCAATACCGCGTGCACTTTGTTGGTCATCCTTTGCTCGATGCTATTGCACAGCGCAAAGAAGTAGATGAGCAGACTTTTAAAAAGGAAAATAACTTAGATGTGCGCCCTATTATAGCCCTATTACCAGGTAGTAGAAAGCAGGAAATAGCCAAGATGCTAAAAATAATGCTCTCTATAGTCGATGATTTTCATCAGTATCAGTTCGTAATAGCAGGAGCCCCCTCAATTGATTATCACTTCTATAAACGTTTTATCAAAGAAGAAAACGTGCATTTTGTAAGCGGTAAAACTTATGATTTGCTCTCAGTGTCTTATGCAGCGCTTGTAACTAGTGGTACGGCAACTTTAGAAACTGCCTTGCTCAACGTCCCCGAAGTGGTGTGCTACAAAGGCAATTGGATTTCCTATCATATAGCCAAACGCATTATCAAGCTCAAGTACATTTCGTTAGTAAACCTCATTATGGATAAGCCTGTGGTTACTGAGCTTATTCAAGGTGACCTTACTAAAAAGAATTTAGAAGCTGAGCTTAACAAGCTCACTACTTATAGGCACCGTTACGAAGTATTTAAAGATTATGTTTTGTTGAGAGAAAGGTTAGGCGGAGAAGGAGCAAGCGAAAAAACAGCCTCATTAATATTACGTCAATGTCAGGAAAATTAAACACAGCTAATAGCGTAATTGTGGTTTGTACATTGCTATTGGGTATAAGCAAACTTGTAGTGTATACTAACAAAGTAACACAAGAGCAGCTTAATCAGTGGCTATGTATGCCTCAATCGTTACCTCTGTTTTTAAAACAACCTTGGACGCTCATTTCTTATGCTTTCTATCACGTAAGCATTCAACACCTGTTTTGGAATATGCTCCTATTATTTTTCACAGGGCATATTTTCTTCAATCTCTTTAACGGAAAACAATTTGTAAAAGCGTATAGCTTTGGGATTATAGGTGGCGGAATCACTTTTCTAACCATAGGTTACTTCTTCCCCTCTTTCACTGATAATACGATGCTCTTAGGAGCTTCAGCTGCTGTTATGGGAGCCTTAGCCTTTGTGGTAACCCTGTTCCCCTCTTATAATGTCTATATTTTTACCTTTAAAATAAAATTGCTGTACGTTATATTGGCTTTTATCCTTTTCGATATACTGAATATATCAGTAAACACAGGAGGTAAGATAGCCCACTTCGGAGGTATTTTAGGAGGGATATTCGCAGGACTTACTTCAAAGTACAGTTTTCGTATTCCTAAAAAAGCAAAAACGCCCCAAGAAGAGTCTCCTAAAAAAGAGAAGGAAGTCGTTTCAGAAGAACAACAAATACGAGCACATCAGGTCAATCAACTGTTAGAGAAAATCAGTGCCAGTGGTTATGCAAGTTTAACCGACCAAGAAAAGAAATTCCTCTTTGAAGTGAGCAAGGAGAAAGAAAGCTAATTTGCTATCAATGAGAGGCTAATTCAAACTGCGAATTACTAATAAATGTTAATATTTAGTAGTGGGTATATTTTTAACATATTCTTAACTCACCGTGTTTAGATAATGTTATATTTTTGCCCCCAAATAGTTGAATGCTTATTGGTGATGAAGATGAATCGGCTAATATTATGGGTGCTTTTTAGCACTTTAATCGCTTGCAAGGGTAAGCGTAATGAGCCTACTATAATAAGTGGCTTTTTCCCTAATGCAAAGGACTCTTTTGTTGTTCTATACAGCAATGATACTCCTATAGATACTGCTTATTTAGATAAGAATAAAACTTTCCTGTTTAACCTAAATATAACCGAAGGAGAGTTGTTTAACTTTGAAACAGATGGTAAGTATCAATATGTGTATGTAGAACCTAAGGACAGTGTGGTAGTGTATGCCAATGCACTCAGTTTTGAAGAAAGTATTTCATTTTCGGGTAAAGGCTCTGCTATTAATAACTTCTTACTCTCACAATCTAAGATGTCAGATGCGCAAGAAGAAGTTTTTAGGAAGTTTCATTCTTTGCCACCTATGCAGTACAAAAACAAAAGTGATTCCTTATATCAAGATAGAAAACGGGAGTATGATGATTTTCTCAAACTAAATCCTCAGCTCACCGAGAAAGCAAAAGATTTAGCCTTAGTAAGCGCTACTTTTCCTATCTATAAGGAAATGGAGATATATCCTTTTGTTTATCAAAATAAGAACAACATTTCAATCGTAGATTTACTGCCCTATAACTTTTACGACTATCGTAAACAAATTAATTATAACGATAGCTTTTTAGAGTATTTCCGACCCTATTATAGGTATATGGTAATGTATGTCAATAATCTGGCTTTTACTCAATACACCTATGATACTCACACTTTGGTAGATGTAAGTAGGGAATTAGGTTTCCATTTGCAAAAGATTAAAATCATCGATAGTCTTTTTACCAATGGAAGTTTGAGAGATAACCTATACCGAAATGCAGCTTATGCTTATATTTTTAATATCCAAGAGCACACCGAGTATAAAGATTACTTCGATAAATTTGCTAAGTATAACAAAGATAACAAGTATAAAGCCGAATTAGATAAGGTATTTAGAAACGTAATAGCACTACAAGCGGGAAGAATTCCTCCCGATTTTGATTTGATTAATGCAAACGGTGAACCTACTAAGTTTTCGGAAATACAACAGCCGGAGGTAACTATTTATTACTTTTGGTCAGTCAATCAGAAAGAGCTTTCTAAACTTATCTTCGGAAGAGTGAGTCAGTTAAAGAAGCTATTCCCCAATGTAAAGTTTGTAGGTATTGATATAGGGCAGGATAAAACTCAATGGCGCAAACAAATCTCAAATACCGATTGGACTGACCAATATCACTCTATCAATTTCATAGATTTGTCGCAAAAGTTTTTAATTAATAATATTAACAAATCAGTAATTATAGATAAAAACGGACGCATCATATCGGCTTTTGAAGATATTTTCAGTCCAAACTTAGAAAAAATATTATTATCAAAAGAATCTTAATTATTTATGTCTGACCAGATTATTACCTTTATTATGTATTGCGTTCCGGCTCTTATTGTAGGAGCGGTAGCCTTTTATTTTTTTAGAATACATATTGAAAATGAAGATAAAAAGCGATTATTTCTTCTTCATAAAGAAAACCAAAAGTACACAATGCCTATCCGCTTACAAGCATACGAGCGAATGACACTTTTCTTAGAGCGAATGTCCCCTCAACAACTATTTCTGCGCATTCCTCCTCATAACTTTTCTAAGAAAGAGTATGAAGCATTGCTCGTAAACTCTATTGATGAAGAATTTGAACATAACTTAGCACAACAAATATACCTCAGTGAAAAACTATGGAATATTATTCGTACTGCTAAAATGGCTACTATCCAAATAATCCGTAAAGTAGCCCTAACCGAAGAAGTAAAAGACTCACAAGCTATGGTAGAAGCTATATTTAAAGAGTTTGTAGAAAAAGCCACTCCTTCGGCTAATGCACTAAGCCATTTAAAAGAAGAAGTACGTCAATTTTTAAAATAGGAATATTTCTATAAGTATAAAAAAAATAAGGGATTGAATTATGTAATTCAGTCCCTTATTTGTTATATGTGTACTTTTCCTATGTTTCAGAGATAGAGGCTAAGAATGCTTTTATAATAGTTGCAGACAGTTTGCCTGCCTCTACTACAAAAGTCTCATATGATACCGCATTCCCTTCGCCTGCCTTATCAGAAATAGCGCGAAGCATTACAAATGGAATGTTTAATAAGTAGCAGGTTTGAGCAATAGCTGCTGCTTCCATTTCTACGGCTTTTGCTTTAGGGAAGGTATTAGCAATTTCTTGTAGTCGGGTGGGCGAGGAAATGAAAGAGTCTCCACTTACTACTTGTCCGTAGTGAAGTGTATGGCTGTATCGTTCGGCTACTTGTTTTAGTTTTTCTGTCCATTGCGTGTTAGCAATAAAGGCAGGAGGCATTTGTGCTTGCTGACCTATTTCATACCCAAAAGCCGTAACGTCTACATCGTGGTGGCGTACTTCATTAGCTAAGATTATATCGTGTACCGAAGTATCGCCTAAGCCTCCGGCAGTACCTGTATTAATAATAAGCGATGGATTGTATCTTTCTATAAGTAAAGTGGTCGCAACCGAAGCGCTTACTTTACCTATACCTGAAAGTAATAATACTACTTCTATCCCATTAAGAGAACCTTCATAAAAAACAAAACGCCCTATTTTAGTTTCTTTGCAAGACTCAATAGAAGCTCTTAAACTATCTATCTCAAGCTCCATTGCACCTATAATTCCTATTTTCATAAATAAAAAATCTTTACTGAATTATTAATTCTTCAAAAGCCTTTGTCTTAAAGGTAAGTTCTTCGTTTCGTTCGTTACTATACACTAAAAGTACAGCCATATTGGGGTGTTTTTCTAAGAAAGCTTTGCTCTTTTCCAATCCCATTACCATAAACATAGTGGCATATCCATCAGCAAACATAGTGGAAGGAGCAACTACTGTAGCACTGAGCACATCGCTTTGGGTAGCGCGTCCGGTAATAGGGTTAATAGAATGTACATATTTGCGCCCATTACTATCTGTCCATACTTTGCGATAGTTACCAGAGGTTGCCAATCCTTGATTGGTAAATTGTATAGTAGCTACCAATTCGCGGTCGTCCAAAGGTTTGATAGGGTTTTCTACGCCTATCGTCCACGCTTTGTTCTCTATGATGTTCCTTCCTTTCAGATACATCTCACCTGCTATCTCTACTATATAATTCTCAATACCTTTTGAGCTGAGGAAAGCCGCAACTACATCGGAGGTGTAGCCTTGTGCTATGGCATTAAAGTCAAACAGTATTTCAGGAGACTCTTTTTCAATATGGTTATCAGCTGTGAGATGTACTTTATTAAAGCCTACATATTTCTTCAGTTCTGCTATTTTTTCATCTGTGGGGAGTTTATCCTCAGTTATCTTTTGTTTACCGAACCCCCAAGCATTTACTAATACACCTACCGTAGGGTCAAACAAACCTTCACTTTCTTGCCATATTTGCTGAGAGGCTTCAAAAACCTTCCTGAAATGTTTGTCTACCACTACATTTTTATCTCCTGCATTGATTTTAGAAATGTCAGAATCTGGTTTATAGGTAGACATAGACTTATCTATCACTTGTAATATAGAGTCTATGGCAGGTTTTAAGTCTTCTTTAGTTTTGCTAATGTACTTAATGTGATAAGTACTACCTTGTGCTTCTCCACTTATAAGATGAATTTCATCTTTTACGGAAGATTGGCAAGCTACTAAACCTATTGCGATACTTAAAAATAGATATTTCATTATTTAATTATTAAATTTTTACTTCTTCTTGCACAAAGGAATGATTTCTTCAGCAACAATACGATACTGTTCTATTTCTTCAGCTGTGAAATGGGAAGCGTATTGCAGTTCCTCTACTTCAAAGCCTATACTGCGTAATTTATCAAAATAGTCTAAACCGTAGACCCTTACGTGGTCATACTGACCAAAAATACGGGTGCGTTCTTTCGGGTCAGTAATGGTGTTATCTTCAAACGTAATTGCTCTGTGGTAGTCCTGTGGTACTTGAAAAATACCCCAACCACCCTTTTTCATTACACGATAAAGCTCTTTCATTGCTTGGGTATCATCTTGGATATGCTCCAATACGTGGTTGCAAAATATCACATCAAAACATTCATCTTCAAAAGGCAAAGCACACAAATCGGCTTTTACATCTGCCAAAGGAGAATATAGGTCGGTGGTGAGGTAATTGAGGTTAGGTTGTTTTTTAAAGCGTTTATAGAAGGCTTGTTCAGGAGCGACGTGTAGCACTTTTAGCTCACGTGTAAAGAAATCGGTTTCACGATTAAGATAGAGCCAAAGCAATCGGTGGCGTTCAAGTGATAGGGTAGAGGGCGAGAGTACATTGGGGCGAGCTTTGCCGTAGCCATATGGTAAGAATTTCCTAAAAGTCTTGCCATCAATAGGGTCTTGGTACTTCTTTCCTCGCAAGTAGAAAGCTAAAAACGGACGCACCCAATAGCTCATCTTTATAAGCCAAGGGCGTGGAACTTTGTTTAATATAGTGGTAATAATAGCCATTAGAAGGTGTTTTTAGCGAAATAAGGTGAGCCCTACTCCTTTCATTTCTTCGGAATAAACGGGGTAAACAGCTATTTGTACTGAAGATTTCTCTTTGCGTGTAAGCCATTTGGAAGTATATGGCAAGAGCCAATAGGCTGTTTTGGCACTAAGGATACCTATACCTGCCCCTACAAGCACATCGCCTATCCAATGGCGATTATTGTACAAACGCATTGCACCTACGGTGGTAGCTATAGCATAGCCACTGATACCTACCCATATATTCTCATCTTTGTACTCTTGCCAAAGGATTTCCATACCTGTAAAAGCGGTAGCGGTGTGTCCTGAAGGGAAAGAATTGTAAGCACTTTCATCGGGACGATGTATTCTGACACTATATTTTACTCCGTTTACTAAGGCTGCCGTAATGGCATAAGCAGTAGCTCCTATTATGAGTCGCTCCTTTACACTGTGCTTGGCTTTTATACCTAAATTGCTATAAGCAAAGACGCTGGCAATAGGTAGATACTGTATATAATCATCGAAACGCAACTTCTGTCCGCCGGAATATCTATAAGCGTGTCGTTGTACATAACGATTGATATAAGTAGCATTGGAGATAACTCCTATGGTAATGAGAGAAGCAGGAAGTAATACCTGTTTGAGTTTAGGTTTTTCAGTAGCTACCTGCAAAGTATCGGCTGTGAGTACCGACTCGTGGAGTACTGATAAGCTATCGGTTTGAGCTTTTATAGATTGAATGAGAATAAAACAGAAAGCTACAATTAAAAGTAATATTTTCATTTTTATCAAAAAGGTAAAAAGTAAAAGGTAAGAGTAGGAGGGAAAAATAACTAATTGTTAATTGAGAAATAAATCAGTAATACTGCTCCAATAACAATGCGGTAAATGCCCCATACTTTAAAACCAAATTTGGTGAGGATATGTATAAAGAATTTCACGGCTATCATTGCTACCACAAAAGCTATTACATTACCTATGATAAACAACCAAAAACTCTCATCAGTTTTCATTATTAGCTCGTAGCCTTTCTCTTGGGCAGTACCCCATTTCTTCAAGAAAATAGAATACACGGTTACAGCCAGCATTGTAGGAACGGCTAAGAAGAAAGAGAACTCAGCGGCGGCTTTGCGAGTAAGCCCTTGCGTCATTCCGCCAATAATAGAAGCAGCAGAGCGCGAAGTGCCTGGCATCATTGCTAAACACTGCCAAAAACCAATAGTAACGGCTTTCTTTATTGTGATGTCTTTCTCGTTGTGAATCGTAGGATGTTTGAACCAATTGTCTACAAAAATAAGGATAATACCGCCCACAATTAGGGTAATAGCAATCGCTTTTTGGTTGCCCAAAACTGCTTCAATCTTATCATCGAAAAGCTTACCTAATATAAGAGCAGGGATAACGGCACAGGCTAATTTGAAATAGAAGTTCCAATTAGAAAAGTCGAAGAACTTGCGCCAATACAGTACTACTATCGAGAGGATAGCACCAAACTGTATGGACACTTGGAACATTTTTAAATACTCATCGTCGGGCATTCCCATAAGGGCAGCGGTAAAACCCATATGTGCGGTTGATGAGATAGGAAGGTACTCGGTGAGTCCTTCGATAATAGCAATAATAATAGCTTGCAGTGTACTCATTCTTATTTTTCGTCTTGTTTTTTATCAGTTTTAGGATTTACCAGAATGGCGTAAATTTCAATGGCAAAACCTAAAAGTACCAAAGCAGGAGCTAAGTGAATACGTCGGAAATTGAAAATAGAGGGGTCGAACACAGCGGGATTATCGCTACCACCACCGCTCATTGTTATAAAACCAAGGGCTATTACTATTAAGCCAATAGCCATAATAAGATAGTTTTTCTTTTCAAAAATGAAAGTTGAATGATGTTTCATCAGTGATTAATTATTAATGATTAATGGTTAATAATAAAGGTCGTTGGTATTGAGGTTTAGGAAACGTTGTGTAGCAAAATAGGTACTTAGCCAACTGATGAGTATCCCAATGGTTATAATGCTTATAAAAACAATGCTTAAAGTACCAGTGTCCATTAAGATATTAAACTCAGGATATGACTTTACAATAGCCAAAAGCGATAGATAAAAAAGCACTATGGCTATTAGAGCGCTGAGAATGCCCAAGCGTACATTTGTCCATAAAAACGGACGGCGTATAAAACTGCGCGTAGCCCCTACTAATTGCATTGTTTTGATGATAAAACGTTTGGAATAAATGGAGAGGCGAATAGAGGCATTGATAAGCAAGATAGATACAAAAGTGAATAGGGCACTGAAAATTAATGTAACAATACCTATTCTGTTCACATTTTCGTGAATAAGAGCTACCAAAGATTGGTCGTATACTACTTCGGTAACAAAAGAGTTTTGCTCTAACTCACGTTTGATTTCGCGCATCTTATCGGGCTCGGCATATTCGGCTTTTAGGCTTAAATCGATGGTGTTTTGCAGAGGGTTAGTACCGATGAAGGTAACAAAATCTTCGCCGATATCCTTACTGAACTTTTCGGCAGCAACTTCTTTTGATACAAAACGCACTGACTTTACAAAACTCGCTACCGAAAGAGTTTTCTGTAACTGTTCGATGTCGGCATTTTTAGCGTCGTCCTTTATCAAGACGGTAACGGTTACTTGCTCTTTGAAGTAATTGGCTAATTTATTAGCACTTAATACTAAAAAACTAAAAAAGCCCATAAGAAAGAGCACTAAGGTAATGCTCACTATTACCGAAAAATAGGAGGTAATTAATCTTCGTTTGTTAAATGAATCGATGGAACGTGCCATTCTTATATTTTTTGTTTTAAGATAGAAAATCACGCAAAAGTACAACTTTTTTTTGAATTAGCAACTAATTTAATACCAATAATGCCAATAATGCCAAAAATACCAAATCAGTGACGAGTGACAGTGCGAGCCACACGGGCTGGTGTGAGCCACACGGGCAGTCGTAGCACGACAGGCAGATAGTGTGAGCCACACGGGCGGATAAATAATTAACGAACAAAAGACGAACAAAAGACGAACAAAGAACGAACAAAGAACGAACAAAGAACGAACAAAAGACGGTGCGAGCCGCACGGGCAGATATAGAAAAGACGAACAAAAGATGGTGCGAGTCGCACGAGCAGATAGAGAAATGACGAACAAAAAACGAACAATGAGCGAAGGTAAGAGGGTAGTAATTGGGAATAAAAATAACTCTCGTTTTTGCGAGAAGTGCAAAAACGAGAGTTACAACGAATAATAAAAACTTATTTTTACTGGTTAGCAGTTTCTTTTCGGCGCTTTTTCTCTGCTTTTAGCAAAGTGAGTTCACGTCCTGTTTGCCCTGCTACTGAGGTATTTTCTTCGGCTCGGCGGATAAGGTAAGGCATCACTTCGCGCACGGGACCAAAAGGCAAATACTTGGCTACGTTATAACCTTCCTTAGAGGCATTGAAGCTGATATGGTCGCTCATACCGTAGAGTTGTGCTATCCACACGCGTTTGTCGTTAGGTTGCAAGCCTTTTTTGTGCATCAAATCCATTACCAAGGCAGCACTTTCTTCGTTGTGAGTACCTGCAAAGAGCGCAATCCTATCGATATGGTCAATAATATAGCGCACAACAGCGTTATAATTATCGTCGGTTGCTTGCTTGCTGGGGCAAATGGGAGTGGGATAGCCTAGCTCGGCAGCGCGTTCGTTTTCTTTTTCCATATAGGCACCTCGTACGATTTTTACGCCTATGTAGAAGCCTTTATCTACGGCACGTTCATAAAGTTCTTTTAGGTAAGGCAAACGGTCGTGGCGGTACATTTGCAAGGTATTGTATACGATAGGTTCTTCTTTGTTGTACTTCTGCATCATCTCTTCTACGAGGTCATCGGCAGCAGTTTGCATCCAGCTTTCTTCGGCGTCTACCAAAATAGGAATTTTATACTCGTAGGCGCGCTTGCAGGCTGCGTCGAAACGAGATTTGATGCGCTCCCATTCTTTTTCTTCTTCGGGGGTAAGGGCTTTTTTCTCGGTGAGTTTTTGGAAGATGGCAAAACGCCCAAATCCCGTAGGTTTAAATACCACAATAGGAATACCTTCGTTGCGATGGAGATTACCAAAATCGATGGTTTCCATTGTTTTTTCGAAAGTAGCTTCGATAGAGGATTCGTCTTCTTTACCTTCTACGGAATAGTCGAGTACAGAGCCTACTCCTTTTTGATGCATCTTTTGGATTACGGGAAGGCAGTCTTGTTCGGAGATACCTCCGCAGAACTGCTTAAAGACGGTGCGCTTGATGAGTCCTTCGACGGGCAGGCGCAGTTTTAAGGAGAAGTTGGTAAGGGCAGTGCCCACACGAGTAAGGGTATTACTGCCAATAAGTTTAAAAAGGCGGTAAGCCCAGTTGAGTTCGGATTGGCTTTTGAGGGCAAAAGCGGTTTGGGTATCGGAAAATCTACTCATAATATTTTAATGATTAAAGGTTAGTTGAGGCAAAGTTACTATTTATTTTGAAAGAAACAAACTTTTTCTTAATTATTTTTATCACTGTATTTACCACTAATCATTAACCATTAATCTTAGCCACTAATCATTATCGTTTAAGTCTGCTTTTCTCGTCTTCTGCTCCTGTGTTTCTTATATTGTCATTCACTTTTTTACCTTTGGCAAAATCATAATTGATACCAATATAAAAACTACGGGTGTTATATTTATAATAAGATGTATTATAAACGCCGTTGAAATCGTATTCGCTTTTAGAACGAGAGGTGTTAAATATATCATCTAATGAAGCGTTTAACTGAAAAGAATCAGAAAGAGGAATCATTAGGTTAAAGTTGAGCTGGTGATTGTAATAGTTTTTGATATACAAACTCTTATTGGTTGAGGTATATTGGTAAGTGAGAGAGGCTTCGATATCTTTGGGGAGGTAAAATCGCTGAGAGGTGTAAAACTCGGCATATAAGGAGTTGAAAGCATTCCCTAAATACTTGAAGTTAAAATAACCCCCTGTGAATTTTGCATTGCACTCCCACCAATCGGTGAACTTAGTAAAACGGGATAGGAACAAAAACATATCGTTTTTATAACCTACATTCTCGGGGCGAGTAGTTATTACGCCAGCAATAGCGGTAGGAATGTTAAGTACATTTTTTTCGGAATAGCGGTAAGCCACAGCCATATCTACTTTTTTCCACCTATAACCCGATTGCAACGTATATCCTTCTATGGGACTTAAATCTTTATTACCTGTATAGGCATCGATAGGAGAACTTTTGATATAGGTAGGGTTGAACAGACTGTAATTCACCCTGCTGAACCATCGACGAGCAGAAAAGAAGAAGGTTTCTTTGCCGAGCTTGGTAGTATAGAGGGCATTGAGTGACCATTGTGTGTTGTCGTTATGGAAATTATCTAAGTGATTGCTAAACGTATTGTAATTATATTCAGAACGTAAGCCCACTGAGAACTTTGATTTTTGAGTAAGAGGGAAGGCGTAATTAGCAAAAGTGGCGAAGATGTGTTCTTTGAAGTAGAAATCCTTAGAAAAGTTAGTGTTTTTTAACTTCTGGGTAGGAAAAATATCAAAATAAACAAACTCATCTTGATTGTCTACCAATGAATAACGCAATCCAAGTACTAAGTTCTGCTTTTCTGAAGGGTATTTAGAGGTAAAAAACTTACTCCAAGTAGTTTTGAAGGCGTAAACATCGCTGTAAGAGTATGAATCTTGCTCAGTATTTTCTTCGGTAGTTACTGTGCGGTAATAAATATCTTTTTCAGTAAGAGGACTTTCATACTTTTTCTTAACCAAGTCTAAGGCTATTTTGATATTTGAACCTAAGGAGTCAGTAGTGCGGTCGAAGTTCAGTGAGAAAGAGTGGTCATTAGATATGGCGTCCCATTTTCTGTTCGTAGTAAAATGATGGTTGAGCACATTGTTATTATACACATTAGTTAAAATGTTGTATTCTTTGTCGGCATCAGCATCATAATTATAGATATACAGAAAGCTAAGAGTCGATTTTTTATTGAAATAGTAATCTGCTCCTAGTGTTATTCCGTTTTCTTTCCGCTTTAACTGTAGTTCTGAGGTATTTTGATAAAGAGTATTGTTATTTCTCAAAAGAGATTGTTCCTTATCATCGCTAAAAGAGTGATGTCGGCTGTGGTATAGGTTAGTAAAAAGACGATATTTATCAGTAGAATAAAACAGTGTTGCATCGTCTGTATAACCTAATTTTTGGTCGTAAAAAAAATTGTGACTTAACGAGCCTACCCAGCCGTATTTTGCAATAGTTGTTATTTTTATGACGCCTGCTTTTGAGCTATCGACACTGGCATCAATTTTATCAACTACTTCAATACTTTTTATACTCTTGACGGGTATTTTATCTAAGAAAGACGCTATTTTATCTTTATCGAGGTGTAATTCTTTACCGTCGAGCATAACTAATATATCGTCATTGCCGTAGATTTTCAAACCATTAGTAGTAGAGATGCTGGGAGCATACTCTAAAATATCGGTCACCGCAGAGCGATAGGCGAGCCGTGTGCCTGTTACTTCAATAAGTGAGCCCGTTTCAGTAGGGATGACAGGATTTTTCCGACCAGTAACAGTTACTTCTTTAAGGTTTTCTACTTTCTCGGTAATCACAATATTGCCTAATGCGATATTCTTATCTACCATTAGCTCTTGCTGAAAAGGCTCATAGAAAATAGAAACCACATTTAGCTGGTATTGCCCTGCTGAAAGGTTTTCAAAAGAAAAAGTACCCTTTTCATTTGAAGCGGTAGTATATACAACTTTGCCCTGCGAGAGGAGCTTAACGACACAGTTGCTCACAGGTTGTTCTTTACTGATTAGGTTTCCTGTAATACTATATTGCGAAAAAGTGCACAAAGGGAGGCAGAATAGGCAAAATAAGATGGTTGATTTCATATAGCATTAATTATTAATCATTAACTGTGGATAGCGCGGTTTTCGGTGCTAGCAAGGGCGGCTTCCTTTATTGCTTCGGTAAAGGTAGGGTGAGCGTGGCAGATGCGAGCGATATCTTCGGCACTAGCACGGAACTCCATTGCTGTAACGGCTTCGGCTATCATATCGGCAGCACGAGCTCCAATGATGTGTACGCCGAGCACTTCGTCGGTTTGGGTGTCAGCTAAAATCTTTACAAAGCCGTCGGTATCCATACTGGCACGGGCGCGCCCTAAGGCACGAAAAGCAAATTGCCCTACTTTATAGGCTATGCCGTCAGCTTTTAGTTGCTCTTCACTTTTGCCTACTGAAGCTACTTCAGGCCAGGTGTAAACAACACCAGGGATAAGATTATAATCGATATGTGGTTTTTGTCCAGCGAGTTGTTCTACTACCAATACGCCTTCTTCTTCGGCTTTATGGGCGAGCATAGCTCCGCGTACTACATCACCTATGGCATAGATGTTAGGCACATTGGTTTGCAGGTGGTCGTTTACTATTACCCTACCGCGTTCGTCTTTCTGTACACCTGCTACTTCGAGGTTAAGACCCTCGGTATAAGGGCGACGACCTACGGCTACTAAGCAGTAATCACCTTTAAGGATAAGCTCTTCGCCTTTGGAGGTAGTAGCTTTTACAGTTACCGTTTTGCCCTTGCGAGTTACTTCTTTCACCTGATGACCTGTATAGAAAGCAAAGCCTTGTTTTTTGAGTACTTTGGTGAGTTCGCGCCCTAAGCCTCTATCCATCGTAGGGATAATGCTATCGGTGTATTCTACTACCGACACTTTAGCTCCTAAGCGACTGTATACTTGTCCCAATTCTAAGCCTATTACGCCCCCACCAATCACGATGAGGTGTTCTGGTACTTCTTTTAGCTGGAGGGCTTCAGTAGAAGTAATAATACGTTCTTTATCGACTGTAATAGAAGGTAAGGAAGCAGGTTTAGAGCCGGTAGCAATAATGGTGTGCTTGGCTTCTATGGTCTCTGCCTTGCCTTTATTAGGAGTAATCTTAATTTGTGTGGGTGATACAAAGCTCCCTACCCCGGTAAAAACGTCTACTTTGTTTTTCTCCATTAGGAACTTTACCCCTGCGCAAGTTTGCTCTACCACAGATGCCTTACGAGCAATCATTTTCTCTAAGCTAAACTTTACTTTGCCTGTGATTTCAATACCGTGGGCTTCGAGGTGTTTGGAAGCATCTTCGTAGTGGTGAGAAGAGTCGAGTAAGGCTTTAGAAGGGATACAGCCTACATTAAGGCAAGTGCCTCCTAAGGTATTATATTTTTCAATAAGGGCAGTTTTAAAGCCCAATTGACCTGCGCGAATAGCGGCTACATAACCGCCAGGACCTGAACCGATGATAACAATGTCGTATGTTTTCATATTACTTAGTTTTTTGAAAGGCAAAGTTAGGGTTTATAATTGATATTTGCAAGTAGTTTTTCACTTTTTTCTACCCGCATAGAAAAAGGGACTATCCTTTTTAGGACAGTCCCTTTTATATATTCAGTAATTAGATATTACTTCTTAGATTGTTCTTTAGTATGGTCAGCTTCGTCCTTTACAGTGTCGTAAATGAGAGGAGCTGCCACGAAGACAGAGGAGTAAGTACCGATGAAAACCCCGATAATCATTGCAAACATAAAGCCACGCAAGGTTTCACCACCAAAGATAAAGATAGTAACGAGTACTGCCAAAGTAGTGAATGAGGTGTTCAAGGTACGGCTAAGGGTAGCGTTGAGCGCGTGATTAATTTTCTCTCTTGACCAATGAGGCTCACGCATTACTTCCCTGATACGGTCGTAGATAATCACCGTGTCGTTTAGTGAGTAACCTACTACGGTAAGGATAGCCGCGATAAAAGCTTGGTCGATTTCCATATTGAAAGGCATAATGCTATAAGTGAGCGAGTAGATACCAAGTACCATTAGCACGTCGTGCGCTGATGATATGATAGCACCCATAGAGAATTGCCATCTTCGGAATCTAAATAAGATATATAGACCGATTACAATAAGCGAACCGATAACAGACCAAAATGCACTGCTCTTAATATCTTCAGCGATAGTAGGTCCTACTTTCATAGATTGCATAATACCAATCTTATCAGTAGAAGTAGCTTTAGCAAAACTATCGAATGAAGTACCTTCGGGTAAGAATTTCTGTAAGCCTTTGTACAAGAGCTCTTGTATTTCATTATCTACTTCAGTACTTTCTTCTTGTACTTTGTATTTGGTAGAAATTTTAACTTGGTTAGGAGCACCAAAAGTCTTCACTTCCACATTTCCTAAAGTAAGTTTGAGTGCGTCGGCTACTTGGGTAGGATTAACTTCTTTTTCAAAACGAATTTGGTAAGTTCTACCACCTACGAAATCAATACCTTGGTCGAGACCACGAGTAGAGAGAGAAATGATACCTATTATTGATAGGATAATAGAAAAAGCATATCCTATTTTGCGCTTGCCGATAAAGTTGAGATTTACATTTTTGAACCAGTTCTTAGTAATAGGAGTGGTGAAAGTAAGCGTATGTTTTTTCTCAACGCTATAGTCAATAAACAAGCGAGTGATAAAGATAGCGGTGAACAAAGTAGTTGCAATACCAATAAGCAAGGTAGTTGCAAAACCTTGGATAGGACCACTACCAAAGAACAACAAGATAAGAGCAGTAAGCGCTGTAGTAATGTTAGAGTCTAAGATAGATGATAGGGCGTGTTTGAAACCATCAACCACTGCTTGATTGATGTTTTTACCTTTGCGCAGTTCTTCTTTCGACCGCTCGAATATCAGTACGTTCGAGTCGACTGCCATACCAATGGTAAGCACGATACCCGCAATACCAGGGAGCGTAAGTACAGCTTCTATACTTGCTAACACTCCAAATATAAGGAGTATATTGAATACCAAAGCGAGGTCGGCATAAATACCTGCACGACCGTAGTAGAATATCATCCACGCAAAGATGAAGATAGTAGCGATAAGGAAAGAGTTCATACCGCTATCGATAGCTTCTTGTCCTAAAGAAGGTCCTACGATTTCAGATTGTACGATATCAGCACTTGCAGGTAATTTACCAGCACGGAGCACGTTAGCAAGGTCGACAGCTTCATTTAAAGTAAAATGCCCTGTAATTTCAGAGCGACCTCCTGAAATAGCACCTGTAGTTACTCCTGGTGCTGAATATACGATGTTATCGAGTACGATAGCAATATTAGTGTTTTGAGTAAAAGCTTTACCTGTAAGCGCTTCCCAAATGCGCGCTCCTTTACCGTCCATTTGCATAGATACGGCGGGCTGGTTGCGAACATCGTAGGTTTGTTCGGCTTGGGTTACTACGTTACCTGTAAGAGGAGGAGTGTTATCGCGGTTACCTTTTAGGGCATAAAGTTCGATAAGGGAGGTCTTTTTATCAGGTTTACCCCAAGCGAATTTTACATACTGCAATGAAGCAGGAATCAAATGTTTTGCTTCAGGAGAATTGATATAGCTATTTACTTGAGCAGTATCTTTTAAACTTACTGTAAAAAGTACTGGAGAACCTTCATAAGAATTAGCTTTGATAAGGTCAAACAAAGGATTGCCTTTTCCTTGTTGAGTAGGAACAGAATCCTTCTTTACATCAGTAAGTAGAGAGTCGATAGCACTACTACCTGATTGAGTAGCGGCTGTGAGCGTATCTTTTACTTTATCTGTAGTTTTAGCAGTAGATTTAAGTTGCGCGTTGAGGGCTTGTAAATAAGGGAAAACATCGGTATTCTTATAAGTTTCCCAAAATTCAAGCTGAGCGGTACTTTGCAAGAGTGATTGCACACGAGTGATATCTTTAGCACCTGGAAGTTCTACAAGAATACGACCTGAGTTACCAAGACGCTGGATATTAGGTTGAGAAACACCAAATTTATCGATACGTTTGCGCAATACCTCGAAAGCAGATACGATAGACTCGTCTACGCGTTTTCTGATGATAGGGCGCACCTCACTATCACTCATTTGGAAGTTGATTTGGTCGCTGAGGGTTTTATTAGCGAACACATCGGGGGAGGCTAATTTACCTCCGTTCTTAGCGTAAGCCTCGAAGAACAAATCCAAGTAGGTTTTGTCGGTTTTGCGGAGCTGTTCATCGGCTTCGGCTAATGATTTGTTAAAGATAGGGTCTTTGGAGTTGTCAGCAAGACCTCTCAAGATGTCTTTTACGGAAATTTGCAGAATCACGTTGATACCGCCTTTAAGGTCAAGACCGCGGTTCAATTCTTTAGCTTTTACTTCACCATAAGTGAATTTTGTAAAACCGAGGTTATAGACATCTTGCCCCATTTTATCGTCCAAATACTTAGCTTCTATAGCTTCGCGTTTAGCGATATAGTCAGCTTGAGTATTAGGCACTTTTGCCTCAGCGAATGCTTTGGCTTCATCTTCTACTCTACCTGCCACGTAGGTGAATGAAAGCTGATAAATACATATTAGCCCAAACAATATGGCAAATAGTTTCACAAGTCCTTTGTTTTGCATTTTTTTAATTAAATAATTTACTTATTTTATCTCTTCAAACGGCAAAGATATATATTTTACTGAACATAGAAAAATAAAGTCCTAAAAAATTATATTTTATTTATATTTGAAAGGCTGGCATAAGGGGTATATATTCTTATATATTTATTGATTATCAAATGGATAAATGAGTTTAATACCACAATGCCAAAAATGCTAATAATACTGATTGTTTAATGATTAATGGTTAATTTGGGAGAAGCTTATAGGAAAGACGGAGCGAGCCACACGGGCAGTCGTAGCACGACAGGCAAATAAACAAAAGACGAACAAAAGACGAACAAAAGA
>NZ_KB291492.1:0-12560 GCF_000318315.2 Capnocytophaga sp. oral taxon 324 str. F0483
TTTGAAACTAGCAAATTTTTTGAAAGTTTTTTTTAAGAAAATTTTTAATTACTTGATAATGAGACGTGTATTTTTATATTAGTTCCTAAAAAATTATAGAAAAACTCTAAAAATATCCGAGACACAAGTCACTCGGATAAGAAAAAACGATAGATATGAGCTACAAGAAACTCACCTATGAAGTAGTAGCGCGATAGACTACTAAAAATATACATCTAAAAAATTAAGAACAAAAGAGCTTTGTTATAAATTATAGCAATATCCCTTTACCTATCAGAATATTAGCGGAATAACAAGATATGCTACCAGCGCAGCTATCACTCCATATACCATCATAGGTACAACGGTAATTTTCATTATTTTCCCTTCGGCTTTATCAATGCCTAATACTGAACATACCGCGATAATATTGTTGATACACACCATATTACCCATCGCTCCCCCTACTGATTGTAAGGCGAGTATCAGAGGTACCGAAAGTCCTGTGGTATTAGCAACCGAGTATTGCACAGCTCCAAAAGTAAGGTTCGATACGGTGTTAGAGCCCGAAAAGAAAGACCCTACCGCTCCTAAATACGATGAGAAGATCGTCCAGTGACTGCCTGTGGCTTGTGCCAATCCACGACCGATAATTTGCACCATAGAGTTTTCTCCTCCCATCAGCATTACATTTACCATAATAAGCGCACCTACCAAAGCCAAGAAAGGCTTCTGTATCTGCACAAAACTAGCCGAGAAAAGCTCTTTGGTCTGCTTCCATTTCAGCGAGAATAACGGAATAGAAATGAGTACTGTAACGACAAACGGAATAAGTGCAGGCACGTAGAGCAGTTTGTAGTTTTCATTTTCGCCCGTAGCAAAAATATTATTCAGTGAAAAAATGAGTCCTTTAGTAACCTCAAAATCGCCCAGATAACCCAATTTTATAGTAAACCACTCAGTTGTATCATTCAAAAGTGCTTTTAGTGGAAGTTGTTTAATGCGGGTAAGTGCTAAAATGATAATGAGTGAAGCCGTAGGAAAAAGGGCTTTGATGAGTTCTGAAGATTTTACCTTCTCGTGATGTACTTCACGGTTATCAGTTTTAGATAGTCCTATTCCTTTGCTTGCGACACCCACCGAGATAAAGAGCCCAATAGCTCCTCCTACCAAAGCGGGAAACTCGTAGTTAAACCAAGCAATAACCACGTAAGGCACCGTACACGAAAGAATACTAATGAGTATAAAAACTATATTTCGGCGTATCTGTTGCCAAGATACAATCACCTTGAGTGCCATCACAGGAATTACAAAAGCAGCAAACAGATGCACAATAGCCGTAATCCTACCTATGTCGGAAAGCTCGGAGTCGGAAATAGCTCCATTACCGATAAGCGTACCAAAACCAAACCACGTAGGGGTACCCACCGCTCCAAACGATACGGGTACCGAGTTCATAATAAGTGTGAGAATGGCAACTTGCAACGGCTTGAAGCCTAATCCTACCAATAAAGGTGCTGCGATAGCCGCAGGCGTACCAAAACCACTGGCTCCTTCAATCATAAAGGCAAAAGCCCAGCCTATAATCATCAGCTGTGCCACAGGATTCGGACTGATGTTGCCTAACCAACGGCGCAACACATTCATTGCCCCTGTCATCTCCATCATTCGGTTGAAGAGCACCGCCCCAAATATCACCGTAATAGGCGTAGCTACCGATATAATAGCCTTAATAAAGTTAGCATTTACGGCTACAAAAGAGCCTTCAAAATAAGTTAGGTGCAACACATACACCAATCCTGCGATAAGCGGGAGTGCTATATACGAGGGAAGTGCATTCTTTTTAACCATCAAATAGATGAGTAGCACTATCGGAAGTACGCTAAGAAATAAAGCCATAGGTTTCTTTTTTGTTTTCTTTTGAGGGCAAAGATAGTACTTTTTATTTAATATGCAAATATTACGAAAGAAATATGTTTTCAAGCGAAATAGCAAAGACAAAAAAAGAGTGAGCCTCCAAAAAGGCTCACTCTTTTTGAATAAATCCAAAAAACTTCTTTTCTACTGGAAGTCTAAATCCGATTCTTTATCATATCTAATCCGTTTAGTAATTGTTGTAACGCCATCCTTGGTGGAAGAAGATTCAACGAAAGTGCCTGTAACAATAAGTTTGGCACCTACTGTTTTCAGTTTGGCTTTAGTTTCTTTGGATAACGCTTTAAATACAGTACTAGTAGCATACACTTGTACTTCTGTTTTATCTTTGAATACAAAGAAAGTACTACTTTTGCCTTTTATTGTAATGATACCTTCTAATTTCACTTTTTTGTCTTTGTATTTATTAAAATCAGCAACAGTAGCGGTAGCTGCATTTAGCTCAGGAAGCTGTACTACTGGGGTATCGCCAAATACGATATCACCTTCCACAGCATAAACCAATTGATGTACGGTATTTCCATTTACACTATAATCTTCAAATTTTCCTTTAATTGAAGTGAGCTTTTGTCCGTCAGTACCCAATTTAGTTTGAGCGTCTTTACTAAAAGATTTGAGATTAGGAGAGTACAACTGTATTTTATTACCATCAGAGAAAACAACGTAAGATTTTCCACCTTCAACTTTTAGAGTGGCATTCTTTAAATTTACGTGCTTACCCACTTGGTAATCGCTAGCAAGAGTAGCGGTTGTAGCGTCTACATCCACATAGGTGATAGGAGCAGGCGCTTTTATAAATTCTATATCGCTTTCTTTGCTATACAGTATTTCTTTTACAATAGTACCATTTTTAAGGGCATAATCAGTAAAGACTCCTGTAACGTTTATTTCATAACCTTCTGTTGCCAATTTTTCTTTAGCTGCATCTGAAATAGTTACGCCCTTAGCTGAAAACACTTGTATTTCGGTACCATCTTTGAAAACGATGTAGGTTTTTCCGCTTTTTACTACTGTCGTACCGTGCAGCTTTACGGTTTTGCCTACTATATAATCAGCTACAGTAGCATTGCTCGCTTCTAAGGTCTCAACAGTCGTAGAGGTTTGTGTACCAGTTTGTGTACTGGTAGAAGTACCTCCTTTTACTACCAAATCAGCATAATTGCTTATCATAAATTGGTAGTCTTTGTTGAATTTGGTAAGCACTCCTGTTACTTCCACTTCACCGGCAGGCACTTTCTCGTCTTTAAACTCAGCATAACTGCTAGTTCTGAAGATAATAGTCTTCCCATTAGCATCGGTAAGCTTGTAATTAGTGCCATTTTTATCTTTTGCATTGGCATCTGGAATTACAAATAGTGTTTTACCTACGGCATCAGTAGGAAAATGTACCCCTTTAAGGGTAATGAGCTGGTCTACATGTGCTTCGGTAGATACTTCTTGTATAGAGTTACTCACTTTGGCTAATTCGGCAACAGTCTTGCGTTCACCTGTGTCAAACAAGTGCTTTTTATAAATCGCCTCAGCCATTGCGGCTACACCCTTTCTTCCGCTTTTGGCAGTATAAGTGCCATAACCTACCTCTATAGCACTGTTGTTAAGCTGAGTGGCAAGGCCTTTCAAGCGCAATTGTACTTTAGCTCCTATGGGGAACTCGGTATAAAGACCTTTTTTGTCAATCGCTACTGAAAGTCCTTGATTCTTATCAGCGTTTTGTATGTAGATTTTCCTGTAGAAGTTACCTCCTTCATCGCTAGATATTACATACCCCTCAATAACTTCATCAGCAGTATAGGTAGCCACTGAGGCAGTTACTTTTGTGAGTACGTTAGCAAAGCTTACTACTTGACCGCTATAGTCAGGCAGTGGCTTTTTCCCGTTAGGATCGGGAATGTCATAATCGTCGTCCTTTACACACGATGTAATAGCGAATGCCGTAAGTAGGGCTATCGCCACTGGTTTTAATACGTTTAGTTTCATATGGCTATAAGTTTACAGTTATCAGTGTTTTGTTTTATTTTAAGGTTTGCTTATTCGCAATGCCCTATAGTCCATTTCTTGTTTCTCAACGTTTGCATTGTAGCTTGCTCTTCTGGATTGTCTTTAACTCTTGGGTTCATATAAACAGTGCCCCCGCCATTTTCGTGCATAGTGCTCACAACTTTCTTGAGTTTTTGACCAGAAAAGGTAAGGTTAAAGCGTAATTCTTTCAGCTTTTTATTAGTGGTAAGATCTAAGCCTTCAAGAGGCAAAGCCGATACTTTCAAATAAACAAGCTCAGTGTTATTGTGCAAGTTTACTTCTTTTATTTTATTATGGCTCATATTCAATCTTTCCAATACGGTATTGCGAGTTACATCTAACGAAGTCACTTCATTATCATTACAATAGAAAGTCGTTACCTTACCGTAAACTCTCAGAGTATTGCCCTGTAGCCTATACTTTGCTGTAGTAGCACTTAGGCGAACATCAGTACCACTGTCGTACACACCATTGTTGTTTAAGTCTACCCACACATCTTTTTTATCCGCTTCTTTGGCGTTTATTGTCAACGTTATTTCGCTCCCCAGCTTTTTATCAGTGGTAAAAATCATATAGGGTATCCCTTTAGGATTGTTGGGGTCAGGGTTTGAATTGTTGTCTTTAGAGCAACTTACTAATACAGTAGTAGTTACTACAAGGAGCGCTAAAGCCCCTCTTCTGAAAATAGATTTTTTATTCATTATATTTATTAATGTTCAAATGAACAACGTTTTGTTTTGTTCTTACTCTACAATTGCCCACTAAGTAGGCAAGGCTACTTTTAAAACTTTACCTTTTATCTTGTTAACTGCCTGTGCGGCTCGCACTAAAGGCTCACCGCTAAGTTCACCATATAAGTACGTCCGTAACCCACAAAGTAACGATTACCAAACGAAGGCACGCCTTGTGCGTTGTCCTGTACCATCTTGCCATAATTAGCAGTACGCGATTGCTCAAATCCTCCTGAAAGGAATTGAGTGTCAAACAAGTTATTCACGCTCACCATTAGGCTTACATAGGTTTTGTTGAGTCTCCACGACTTACCACCCACAAGATTTACCAAGAATACATCGTCTAAACGTTCTTGTTTGAGAAGCTTCCGAGCTAAGTCAGTATCAATATTAGTAAAAGGCGCTTTCGTGGTTGGGTCTATAAAGAACTGCGAAGTGCGGTTCAAAGCCGATAACGATACGTAGTTTTGTGCCAAGAAATTAGCCGTTGCTCCTATCCACCAATACTTAGGGTGGCGATATTCCAAACCTAATGAATAGGCTTGTTGCGGACCGCTGGGCACGTGGTAATTCTTCATCGTTACCTCATCAATAGCTTTGTTCACCTCTCCTGATGAAATGTAAAGCGACGGATTATTGATGTAAGTATATTGTCCTACCGAAGCTACTGCCGTAAGTTTAAGAGTAGGTATAAGTTGTGCTTCCGCTCCAAACTCCAACCCAAAATGGCGTTTCTTGATGCCTTCTACCGTTTGAGCCACAAAGTCTCTGTCTATTTCATCAGTAAGAGCCGTTTCAGTATAGAAGAAGTTTGTTTCCGCAGTATTCTCTATCTCGGTAAAGAATCCTGTAAGGCGTCCTTTTAGGTAAGGCATACGCAAAATATAACTCGCATCGGCAGTGTAAGCCAATTCGTTCTTGATATTAGGCAACAAGCGATTAGAATTGCGTACATTTGCATAGATATTGCGCACCGATTGTGGTGTATTAAAATACCCCACGTTCGCTTGTAACAAATGGCGACCGGTAAGTGCGTAGGTAAGTCCAGCTTTGGTACTCATTCCGTTTTGCACTTGCATAGCACCCTTTCCGTAAGAATCAGCATAGAGAGGATAGTTGAACTTACCTTCGCGTTGGATATCAGTATAATGGTAACGTCCTGCTACAAATAACTCGACGTTTTTAAATGTAAATTCAAACTGCGAGAAAACTTCGGCTACATTGCTTTTAAGCGCATAAAAGTAATTCCACTTGTCGCCTTGCTTTTTCTTCATATCTGTTTCATCGGCATTGTAAGGCTTCCCTTCAAAGTAATCGTAGTTCATAAAGTAATCACCGCCAAGCAAATCGTCTACTTCAGCAAAGTTATCGGAAGAAACGTTGCGGTACACTACACCCGATGTCCATTTGATGTTTTCGTGAATAGGCGTAGAAAAGTTCACATTGGCTGAGAACGTGCGCTCGCGATTGATATCATTGCTCACAATAAAAGCACTGCGCTTATCGGTAGTGTTGTAGTTCGCCCGATAAAGCTCTTCCCAGTCCAGTTGCGAATGCGTTAAGAAATAGTCTTTCTGTAAGGCTGCCATCGTGGGGTCAGAAGGGTTTTGGTTTAAGTAATAACTTGGCAGAAGTTTATAGTAATTAGGCTCAGGATTTTGAGCATTCGAATAACTAATACGCGTATTACCTATTTCACCAAACTGATAGCCCAAGTCCACATTCAGGCGCGTGTCGTTTTTCAAATAGTTATAAGAGAACACGAAGATAGGCTCTGAAACGATACGGTTACGCGAATTGCGCTTGTCGCCATTTTGTTTACCCCAAAAAGGATTGTATTGGTAGCCCATCAAATCGAGTACCTCACGAGTCAGTGGCGAGGTCTTACCGCGCTTCACCGGCGAAAACATTCCTATGAGGTTAAAGCTACTATGATTATTAAGCTGATATTCTATTCCTGCTGCAAAAGCATAAGCGTTGTAGAGCGTACCGTCTACCCAACTACCCTGAGGCGCAAACCTGCGTGAAGCCGAAACCATATACGCCAATCCGTTGCGCTGTACACCCGAGTTGTAAGTAGCCATCAGTCTACCAGTATAACTGCGGTTGCTGGCTGAAGTCGTTACGCGAAGTCCTGCACGGTTAAGCGACGGACGTATATTGATATAGTTAGAACCCATCAATCCACCAAAAGTATAGTCGGATTTTACCAATCCGTTGCTCATTTCTTGGTTGCGCGTAATGTCGTTAAGCCCTCCCCAATTCGCCCATTGGGCACGACCGTTTTCAAGTCGGTTCATCGGGATACCGTTAATGAGCACCGTTACATCTTTGGAGTCATAACCACGAGGTTTGAAGAACACCGAACTGAAATCGAAAGCCGCCCTACGCATAAACACGTCTTGTGAACTTTGCAAAAGTCCCGACATTGCATCAGCACCACTTTCGTCGTCTTCTAGTTCGCTTTCAGTAATCACTGCCAATTGCTCAGCTTCCTGCTGATAGTCACCCGAGAGGGAAACCGTAGGCACGGTGTAAGGATGAGTGTCTCCTAATGAAATGAGTTGCTCAGCACTGCTATAACCACTAAGGGAGAAGAGTAGCAAGTGTTCCCCTTCTGGCAATTGAAGCGTATACTTACCTTTACTATTGGTAACTGCTTCGCGCGGAGAAGTGCTTACACGCACTTTTACCCCTTGCAAAGGCTTGCTGCTTAGTTCATCTATCACTGTTCCTTCCACTTTCACTTGCGAAAACGCCGAAACCGATACGAACAATAGCACATAGAGATATAATTTCCTTAACATAATACTATGAGGTTGATTTCTTTAAAATATGTGCCAAAGGTACAACAAAAAAATGAAATAGCAAAATAAACGAAATAAAATTATTTTAAAAAAGGTCAAATAGAGTATTATAGCTGTCATAGCTTTATATTTTCTTTAAGAAAACCCCACCCAAAAGAATAGTTTCCTCCACATTACCTTCAACTTTCCGTCACCATTTTCTAATCCCCTCATTTTCTAATCCCCTCATTTTCTAATTTTCTAATTTTCTAATTCTCTAATTTGCTAATTTTTACTGCTCTTTTGGTATCTTTGGTAATTTTAAAACGGTCGTCTAAGCGCTTGCCTACCACCCACACAATATCCTCACCACTGCATAAAAGCACTTGTTCTTCGCGCTCTATTTGGGTGTATTTCTCATCGGTAAAGAACTTGCTGAGCTTCTTCTCGCTGTTCATTCCAAAAGGATAAAATACATCGCCTTCTTTCTTATAGCGCAACATAAGTGGGTATTGCAATTTGTCGGCATCTACATATATTTCAGTAGGGATTGAATTTTTCACTTTCACCTTGCCCTCTATAAATTCAAAACGAAGATGAACGGGGTCGTATACCTCAGCCATATCTTCCGAAATCAGCAAACTTAAACTGCGTTTTGCTTCATTAGGCTTTAACCAAAGACAAGTGTTGTCTTTTATGAGGATATAAGTAGGCGAAAGTACTTGTTTACCCGCTTCGGCATTCAGCAATAGGTTTTTGAGGTCTTTTACATTGCCGAATCCATAAGGGTAGAAGAGTTTATGTAAAACAAAGTCCAATTCAGGAACAGCTTGTAGTTTTTCTATGTCTATTTGTATAGGATTATGTCCTTCAAAACAAGTTTCTTTGAGTTTTCCTATATAAAAGTCTATAAATCGCGCTGATTGGTGTAAGTATTCCTGCGTTTGATTAAAATTCTCTAAGTAATTAGGGTGTACTAATGCTAATTTCGGTATTATATCGTGCCGAATTACATTGCGCACGTATTTATTTGTTTCATTACTGCTGTCTTCACGCCATTTAAGGCGTTTTGCTTGCGCATATTCGTATATCTGCTGACGAGAGAATTGTAATAACGGACGTATGATAGTATCTTTTTCTTCTGGAATGCCTAAGAGCCCCTCTAAACCACTACCTCTGGAAAGGTTAATAAAGAAGGTTTCGAGGTTATCATTAGCGTGATGAGCCGTAGCGATAGCATCGCAGAAATGGGTGCTTGTCAGTTCATCGAACCACTGATAGCGCAATTCGCGAGCAGCCAACTGAGTATTCAACTGATGAGAACTCGCATATTGATGTGTATCAAAACGCTTTACTTCTAAAGGAACGCCAAGTTCCGCAGCAAAAGTGCGTACAAAAGCCTCATCGTCGTCACTTTCTGTTCCGCGCAATTGAAAGTTGCAGTGTGCTAAAAGCAGTTCTATACCGTGAGTGTACAGTAAATGTGTGAGTACTACGCTATCGATACCGCCACTAATGGCAACCAATATTTTTTTCTCCTTAAGTTTTTTAATCTCAACATTCATAATTTATTCACCTCTTTTTAATTGCCCGTGTGACTCCCACTTATACCACTCCAAATCGGGCACTAGTATTCAGTTTACCGATAAGGCTTTTGGCAGTAGTACAAGGATATGCTTTTTTGCGATACTGACTGATGGGCTGAATCCCTACAAGACTATTGGTAAAGAACAGCTCGTCGGCTTTTTGAAGTTCAAAAGGTGAAATAGAGGTCTCTATCACCTCGTAGTCTTCAGTTTTATTAAGGGTTTTGATAAGCATCTTGCGGGTAATACCACTGAGTGCTCCATCGGTTAGTGGGGGCGTTTTTAAGGTATTGCCTTGCACTACAAAGAGGTTGCCGTTCAGCATTCCTGCAATACTCTTGTTGCTGTTCAGCAAGATGCAATTCTGATAGTCGTTTTCTTCGGCAAAGATACTGCCTAACACGTTCACCGTGCGATTAATATGCTTTACATTTGCTAAGAGGTCGGGTTGTACAAAAAAGTCTTTAAAGAGTTCTACCTCGTAAGGTTCTTCGTTGAGTACATAGAAAGGATTGTTCATCACTTCGGTTTCTATGATATAATCTACCTCATTGGTAATGGGTGTATACTTACCCCCATCTTTACGGAAAACAGTAATACGCACTCGTACTGGATTATTTTCGAGGCTATTGGCTTTAATAAGTGTAAGGATTTCGTCTTCGAGGTACTCCATAGAGAATACCATAGGGATATCCATACGCAAGATACGCATACCTGCCATTAGGCGCAGGTAGTGTTCTTCCCAAAAGATTAGTTTTTGGTAGCTGTATTTGCAAGTATCGAACACGCCATCGCCGTAGAGGAAAACACGGTTTTTAATAGTTAAGACGGTATCGCTATCGGTAATGAGGTTACCGTTATAATTGAGTTTCATATTCAGTTTGCTCCTATTTTAGCTTTAAGGTCGTTTATTTGGAGCTCCCAAAGCTGTTTGGCTTCTTCTATTTCATTAGGGAGGGCAAAATCAGTAATGATAAGGGAGACTTCTTGAGTCATATCATTCACATTGATTTTGATTTCGAAATAAGTAGAAGCGTCGTTATCGTCTTCCCAATGGAAACGAATATGGTCGTCCAACTTTTTGCGCAATATCTGAGCTGCTTCTTCTACCCCATTCCATACAAAAGTGTAGATTTCTTCATTAGCGCGCACATCGTCGGCGTACCACGAAGCGAGACCTGCTGGGGTAGAGATGTATTGATAGAGCAATTGCGGAGAGGCGTTTACAGTAACTTCTAATTGATATTTTTCTTTTGTTTGCATAGGCAAATAGGGTATTATTACACTGTTTGATGGGCGCAATATACAACTATTTTTTGAAATAGCAAATTATTTTACCCCTTTATCACCTGTGCGAGTTGCTCCACGAATAACGCTGAGGGTTTGTTGAGTAATACCTAATAGAGATGCTATGTGTCCTAAGGGGGCACGCAGAAGTATTTGAGGATAAGTGTGCAAGAGGAGGTCATACCGCTCTTGGGCAGTTTGGAATTTTATAGTATGTAGGCGTTCAGTAAGCGATTTGATAGCTGACACTAATAGGAATCGCATTAGACGTTCGAGTTCTTGGTGTTCGTTTATTACGCGTTCTACTTCGGGGAAAGAAGCTACCCATACTACACTGTCTTCCAGCGTTTCTAAAGAGAAGAGTGAAGGCTGGGAGAAATAGATATTTTCTACAGGAAAATAAAACTTTTGTTCCAAAAGGAAGGTGTGGGTAATGTCTTTATCTTCTTTGTTATAAAACAGGCGCAAGAGCCCCTTTTCAACATAAAACAACTGCTTAGAATTTGAGCCTTCTTTGAGCAACAAGTGGTATTTTTTGTACTCTTGTTGCTCAAATAGGCTATTGATAAAAGCAAGTGTCTCGGTGTTGATTTGAGTTTCTTGGTGTAAGTACTCGGTGAGCGTCATTTTTGGGGTATGGCTATTGCATATTTTTAGCCTCGATGCTAAGAGTAGCGTGAGGTACTGCCATAAGGCGACGTTTATCGATGAGTTTACCTGTTACACGACAGATGCCATAGGTTTTGTTTTCGATACGGATAAGTGCATTCTTGAGGTCGCGTATGAACTTTTCTTGACGAATAGCCAATGCGGTATTTTCCTCTTTGCTGGTTACCTTAGAGCCTTCTTCAAAGGCTTTGAAAGTGGGAGATGTATCGTCGGTACCATTAGTGGCACTGTTCATATATGAACTCTTGATAAGCTCTAAATCGGTTTGTGCTTTTTTGATTTTTTCTTCTATAAGTGCTTTAAATTCTTCTAATTCCTTATCGGAATAGCGCACTCTGATGTTTCCTTCTTCCATAAAAATTATAGTATTTATTAAAATTGGGGCGTAAAATTACTATTATTTTCAGAACTACCAAAATAAAAATGTTATTTTTTTTATTTGGGATTATTATTTCTGATAAAAACGCACCCAATCTACGTACATTCTTACCGGTTTGGTAAAAGGTTTTACTTCGCCTACCCAGCTACCGCCTAATTGCATATCGATGCGCAACATATAGGGGCGAGCAAATGGGAATTGCCCTTCACTTTCTTTCCCGGGCACACGTGCATAACTAAAAGTTTGTTTGCCGTTTACATAAAAGCGCAATTCATCGGTGTCGAGCTCTACGGCATAGATGTTATAATCATCGGGGTTGATAGGAGCTGTAGCGGTGCTTTTAGGGGTGCGCTTGGTAGGGTCTTTTTTGCCCGCTTGGGTGTAAGTGGAGTGTACCGTATGGTGTACAAAAGGCTCGTAATTGAGTCGTTCGACGATATCTATCTCACCACCCGTAGGCCAAGTAGCATTGGGTACCATCCAGATAGCAGGCCAAGCTCCTTGAGTGGCTTCGAGCTTACAACGGATTTCTAAGCGTCCTTTTTCGAAGTATTTTTTGTCCTTGGTAGAAACACCCCCTGTGATATATTTAGACTTGTCTTTGGCGGGGTTGGTACTAGGCTTGCCTAAGAGGATAAGATTGCCATTCTTTATCTCGAACAAGCTGGGGTCTCGACTCATTGTTTTGCACCAATCGGCATCCGAATTTGGGCACCCCGATATTTTTGACCATATACCGGTAGCAAAGATATCATCGCGGTTGAAATCGTCTTCCCAAACTAATTTCCATCCTCCTTTTTTTAAATAATCGTTATTATCTTTTGTTGAAGGGTCTTCCTTTTCTTGCTGAGAGCAGGCTATGCTAATGCTCATCACGCATAAAATAATAAATATGTTTTTCATATTGATATTGTTTTAATTAAATGTAAATATAAGGGCAAAGGTACAAAATAATTTTTTATTAGCAAAAAGAAGAAGTGAGGCATTAGGTAGGGAAATGAGAAAATGAGAGAATGAGGAAATTTGGAAATGAGGTGCGAGCCGCACGGGCAAAATTTTTGGCAAAGTGTGTACCGCAAAAAGTGACACACTGGAATTTTCGGAAGAAAACGGAGGGATTCGGAAGGAGTGATTTAGATGAGAGGTAAAAAATGAGCTGTAAGGAGGGTGGGGTTAGCTTATAGAGAGC
>NZ_KB291493.1:0-19636 GCF_000318315.2 Capnocytophaga sp. oral taxon 324 str. F0483
AGAAGTGTAGCGAGGAAAAAGCGAAAGAAACCTCCCCCTTGCCCCCTCCAAAGGGGGAATTGGCAGATGTGAGAATTAGCAAATTAGAAAATTAGTAGATTGGTAAATTTGCTAAATGGAAAATTATTTATACTTTTGCGTCTTGGGAAAAACAAAAGAGAAATCGTATTACTGTATGATTATTGATAAAATAAAAGAGCATATTGCTAAGATAGAAGATTTTAGCGCGAAAACTAAGGAAGAACTTGAACAATTCCGCATTCAGTACCTCGGTAAAAAAGGGGTACTCAACGACTTTTTTACCGCTTTTAAAGAGGTGCCTAAGGAGGAGAAAAAGACTTTTGGGCAGGTAGTGAATGAGCTCAAACAAAAAGTAGAAGCCAAAGTACAAGAATGGCGTGAGCGTTTAGAGGAACACAGTGAAAGCAAAGGTATATACGGCGACTTGAGTCGTCCTGCGACCCCTTCGCCTATCGGGGCGCGCCACCCTATTTCGATAGTTAAAAACGAAATTGTGAATATCTTTGCCAATATAGGTTTTAACGTATCGGACGGACCTGAGATAGAAGACGACTGGCATAACTTTACTGCCCTCAACCTTCCTGAATATCACCCTGCTCGTGATATGCAGGACACGTTTTTTATACAAACTAATCCGGATATTCTCCTACGTACCCATACCAGTTCGGTGCAAATACGCTATATGGAGGGACATCAGCCACCTATACGGACGATTTCGCCGGGTAGAGTATTCCGCAACGAAGCTATTTCGGCACGTTCACACTGTTTGTTCCACCAAGTAGAAGGCTTATATATAGATAAAAACGTATCGTTTGCTGACCTGAAACAAACTTTGTTGTACTTTACTAAGGAGATGTTTGGCAAGTCGCGTATACGTTTGCGTCCGTCGTACTTCCCTTTTACCGAGCCAAGTGCTGAGGTAGACATCTATTGGGGACTCAATAACGAGGTGGATTACCGCATTACCAAAGGTACTGGTTGGTTGGAAATTATGGGTTGTGGTATGACTGACCCTAACGTACTTAAAAACTGTGGTTTTGATAGTGAGGTATACAGTGGTTTTGCCTTCGGTATGGGAGTTGAACGCATTGCAATGCTTTTGTACCAAATAGGAGATATACGTATGTTCTATGAGAACGATATGCGTTTCTTGGAACAGTTTAAAAGTGCGCTCTAAGTGCGGATAAAAGATAAAAGGTAAAAGGTAAAAGGTGCAAGCCGCACGGGCGGATAGGAGGTAAAAGATAATAAGGTAAAAGGGACGAGCCAAAGCCAGCGAGGGCTCACAGCTGGATATGTGGAGGCGGATTAATTAGGGAATGAGGAAATTAGGAAATTAGGGAATGAGGAAATTAGGAAATTAGGAAATGAGGAAATGGGAAAATGGGAAAATGGGAAAATGGGGAGGTGTGAGTCCTTAGGGCACAGGGAAACTTTGCCGAAGTGTGGGAAGCAATATACGAATTGCATAAATTGCAAAGCGCGAATATTTACATATAAATAAACAATGCTAAACCTTAAAAATATATTCTTTGCTTATGAAGGGCAAGACCCTATACTGCAAGACATTTCTTTTGAGTTGGCGCAAGGTGAGCACCTTTCGCTGATGGGAGAAAGTGGTTGTGGCAAGAGTACCTTGCTGAAAGCTATTTATGGTCTCATTGATGTGCAAGAAGGTACTATACACTTCCACAACGAGCGCGTAAAGGGTCCTTCTTGGCAGTTAGTGCCTGGGTTTAAAACGATGAAATACCTTGCACAGGACTTTGGGTTAGGTCCTTATCACACAGTAGCTGAAAATGTAGGAAAGTTTATCTCTAACCTCGATTTAACCTATAAAAAAGAGCGCGTAATGGAGTTGCTCACCTTGGTGGGAATGGAACGTTTTGCGCCCTTAAAAGCACTAAACCTCAGCGGTGGTGAGAAACAGCGTGTGGCATTGGCAATGGCATTGGCACAAGAACCTCAATTGTTATTGCTTGACGAACCTTTTAGTCAGGTGGATAATTTTAGAAAGAACGAACTACAACGCACTCTCTTCACCTATTTGAAAGAGCAAAACATTAGCTGTATAGTGGCTACTCACGACGGTAAAGACGCGCTTTCTTACTCCGATAAAACCCTTATAATGCGCGACGGGAAGCTGTTGTTTTTTAACAATACGCTCTCGGTTTATTTCCAAAATACCGATTATTACACGGCTTCTTTGTTTGGTGAAGTGAGTTGGCATAACGGTAAGCTCTTCAAACCCCAACAGATTACCATTACAGCAACCTCTGATTGGGAAGCTACTGTACAATACTGTTATTTTCAAGGAGCACAATACCTTATAGAAGCTACTTCGGTAGAAGGGAAAGTGTACTTCTACAACGATACCCCCATAGAGAAAGGGGAGAAGGTGTGGTTGAGGATATTGTAGGGGGCTGTATTGTCCTTTTCAAAAATATTTGTACCTTTGCACCATAACAATACTTGCAAAGTATGGAAAAGATTAAAGAATTCTTAAAAAACTCAGGAAAGAAACTAGCTTGGCAATTTGCTTTTGCCATAGTGGCGTGTATTATATTAGTTTGGTGTGTATTGCAACTCTTGCGCATCTATACGGCGCACGGAGAGTACATTACAGTACCTAATTTGAGCAAGAAAACACTTACCGAAGTAGGGGTGATATTAGATAAGCAACAATTGCGTTATGAGGTGTTGGATTCTACTGAATACGACCCTAAATACCCTCCTCTATCGGTAATCAGTCAGACGCCTGAGGCTACCGAGAGAGTAAAGAAGAACCGCAAAATATACCTTAACATCAATCCGTCGGGCTATCATAAAGTAACAGTGCCTAAGGTGATACAAGTAACGCGCCGGAATGCAGTAGCTACCTTGCAATCGGTAGGGCTTGCCGTCGGTAGGGTTACTTATGTGAACAATATTGGGAAAGATATGGTATTGGAAATGCAACACGATGGTAAACCCGTACAACCTGGCGATAAGCTTATTAAAACCTCACGTATAGACCTTGTGTGTGGCAATGGCTTAGAGGCTCGGGATACTATCCCTACCGAAATACCTATTGAAGAACTGATGGGGGACTAGTGCGAGCCGCACAGGCAGTCGTAGCACGACGGGCGGTGTGAGCCACACTAGCAAGTGTGAGTCGCACGGGCAAGTATGAGCAATGCAGGCTATTATAAATTTAAACTTTGGTAAGGGGCGTAGCACGCACGCTATTAGAAACTTTGGCAAAGTTTGTGGCGCAAATGTAAGGTAATGCGTGATATAGACGAGATAGAAGATTTAGACGATTTAGAACCAGACGGAGAGGGAGCTCCATCTCTTTACGAGCATTACTCCTTTACGGCGGGTAAAGGGCAAGAACCTTTGCGCGTAGATAAATTCTTGATGAACTTTGTAGAGAACGCCACCCGTAACAAGGTGCAACAAGCAGCCAAGCAGGGTAATATTTTTGTGAATGGCGAGCCTGTAAAGTCCAATCATCGTGTGAAAGCTAACGACGAAGTAAAGGTACTTTTTCCTCACCCTCCTCACGAGGATTTATTGGTGCCCGAGAATATTCCTTTAAACATAGTATACGAGGACGATAGCCTTTTGGTGGTAAACAAACCTGCGGGTATGGTGGTACACCCTGGTCACGGCAACTACAGCGGAACGCTCATCAATGCATTGGTATATCATTTTGAGAACTTGCCTAACAACAGTAGCAATCGTCCTGGGTTGGTACATCGTATTGATAAGGATACTAGTGGACTTTTAGTAGTGGCTAAAACTGAAGAGGCGATGTTACACCTTACTCAACAGTTTTTTAATAAAACTACTCAGCGCGAATATATAGCCCTTGTATGGGGTAATATAGAAGAAGACGAAGGAACAGTATGTGGTCATATTGGGCGACACTTAAAAGACCGCCTGCAAATGGACGTCTTCCCCGATGGTTCTCACGGTAAAGAGGCAGTAACCCATTACAAGGTGTTAGAGCGTTTTAGTTATGTAACACTCATTTCTTGCAAGTTAGAAACAGGGCGTACGCACCAAATTAGGGTGCATTTAAAACACATAGGACATACCCTTTTCAACGATGAACGTTATGGGGGCGACAAGATTCTGAAAGGAACAACTTTTGCCAAATACAAGCAGTTTGTAGAGAATTGCTTTGCGGTATTACCTCGCCAAGCTTTGCACGCTAAAACCTTAGGTTTTGAACACCCGATTACTCACAAGTACCTTAGCTTTGATAGTAGACTTCCTAATGATATGCAACAATGTATAGAGAAATGGAGGAATTATAAGAAGTCGATGATAAGTGATTAAGGGAATAATAAGAGAGATTAAAGTATAGAAGATATAAAAATTGAAGATATAATAAACAAACAGCGGTATGAATGCTTTATTCATACCGCTGTTTGTTTTGTTAGTATATAATTGTTACTTGTTACTTAGGCTAAACAGATAACGTACTCCTGCAAAGGCTTGTACCCCTTGTGAAGGATAATACAACCATTTTTTATAGTGCTCACTGGTGAGGTTGTTGGCTTTTAAGAATACTTGCCAATGTTTGTTGAAAGTGTAATCGGCGTGGAAATTGATATCAAAATAACCTTCCAAAGAGAGCTTCTCAGGAATAGGATTTGCAACAGTTACGTAATCGAGGTCATAACGTTTTCCTACATAAAAGAAGTCGAATCCAGCAAATAGATTGGGTAATATTCTAAAATCGGTGAAGAGAGATACTCGTGTGCTGGGCAAGTTCCAAGCGGTTTTATTTTTCTGTACACGGGCGTTATAGTTATTATATCTTCCTTCAAAGGTAAAAGAAAAAACATCTTTTATATTTCCTCCGATAGAAGCTAAAAGCTCCATATCGTTTACTTCGTCGTACACTAATTTAAAAGAGTTGTTATATTGATAAGGCAATATTTCGGTGGCGATAGTAGGTGTCTCGGAATTGGTAGTAAACAGAGGCATCTCTTTGTATTGGCGATAGCTTCCTTGTATGCGATAAAGCAAATCGGAAGTTACTTTTCCTTTAAGGGCTACAAAAGCATCGGCTTGCACATTGGTAGGCTTAATTTCTTGCATAGGTGAGAGAAAAGGATTCTCTTTGGTGAGTTTCTCTACTGTGTTTTGTTGCATAATACCGCGTATACCTGCGTGCAAAATAGCATCGGCAGTTAGCGGATAAGAAGCCTCTACATCGGGATAAGCTTTAAACTTGCTTTCATCGGACTGGTTCGCATCTACATACATCAAAGCAACGCCTAATTTTAAGTCCAAATTCTCGATAGACAAATGATAAGAAGGATTTACCCCAAAGAGCATCCAACGATTGTTAAGCTCGTTTACTAAGTTATTTTGACGAGTAAAACTACCATTGTAATAATCGAGAATTACATTGGTACGAACTTTTTGGTCATCTGTAAGAGGAATTTCGAAGGTGGGTTGTGCTTTTACATTCAATTCTTTACTATCGAAATGGTCGTAGAGCCCGCGTACGCTGAAATCAAGTCCTTTAAAGTAAGGATTAGACCATTGGAGGTAACCTCCTACACCATAATCGAAATAGGTTTGGTGTACGTCATCTACTTTTCCAATCAACTGTTGTCTTGTATAAGAAGCGGGACGGATGCCATACCAGTTGTGCAAACGGCGACCTATATCAGCAGTGAGCCCCCAGAGTACATCTTGGTTCTGAAAATCATAACGCAACTCAGCCGATGAGAGCGCATAATTGGTATCGGTGTATACCTCGTCCATATCATCATTGGCTGAGATGTGATTCAGTAAGAAAGAAGCGTTACTGTTATCAGTTACTGGGAGAGTGATATTGGCATCGGCATAAAAGGTATTGAGCATACCGAAACCTCCACCGAGATAAGAATCTAAATAGTCTTCGCGGACGACTTTTGGTTTCACCGAAGCTGCTTTGCCTTTTTCGGGAACAAAAGTAGAGGCTACCGGAACCGAATAGATGGTATAGTTGATTTGCTTTTTCTTAACGGTAAGCGAATCTTTTACGTTTGCATCTTCACGCTTTTTGTAGGCGTCGGCAATCGTAGGAGCATATGATTTTACCACATCTACCACTTTGGTAGAGAGGCTGTCTTTACGGCTTTGAGCGACTGCCATTGTTGAGGCAGAGAACAAAAGCATTGTTAGAATATATGTGATGTGTTTGTTCATTTGTTTAGAAATTAGGGTTTAGGAGGGAGATTCAACTTTGCCAAAGGTGCGAGCCGCACAGGCAAAAACTTTGGCAAAGTGTATACCACAATATTAACCATTATTTTACTGATGAATTACTTTTAGCGGCTTCGGCTTTTACGACTGCGAGTTCTTTTTTGGCTTCGGCTACTATTTCAGGAAACTCTTTAAAGTTTTTAATTACACTTTCTAAGACGTAAGAGGCTTGATAAGCGTCTTTGAGTCCGTAGAAGTTTTTAGCCATTACGATAAGGCTCTTAGCAGCGAACTCTTTGTGTCCGCCATAGTCTTTAGCAATCTTTTGAACTACGTCATTAGAGGCTTTGTAGTTACCGTCTTTATTCTTAAAATAAGCATCGTAATACAAGGCTTCGGCAGCGAGGCTACCCGTAGCGGTTTTCTGTACCTCTTGGTAATATTTGCGAGCTTGGGTTTCATTTCCTGCTTGACTATAAGCACGAGCCAACACTATATAAGCATCGTTCTTGATACGGGTATCGATAGATTTTTCTTCTAATACCTTATTGGCATATTCAATAGCTTTATCGTACAGTTTTTCGTTATAGCACACGCGCATTAGGTTGCTTTGTGCATAAGTTTTGTTCTGTGCGATAGTAGCGGTTCGCTCGAGGTCTTCGAGATAAGGTTTAGCTTTTAGGTAGCTACCTGCTTCAAGAAGTATTTGACACACACGAGTAAGCGATTGCTCGCCGTATTCATTAGAACCGCTTTTGGTTACATTTTCGTAATGTGTAAGTGCTTTAGCCTTTTGTCCACTATTGAAATACATTTGTGCTAAGTAAAACTCGGCATTGGTGCGACGCATACCATTAGGGAACTCTTTAAGGTATTTTTCAAAACCTGAAATAGCCTCTTTGGTATTGTTTTGCATATATTGTCGTTCGGCAGCTTCATAAGTAGCTCCTTCGAGTTCGAGGTCGGTTACCTCTACATATCCCAAACCTTTAGCCCACGATGCGTATTCGTTTACGTTACCCATATCTACATAGATGAGTTTTGCGGAAGCTACCGCTTGTGAGGCTTCGTTGGTATTAGGATAGTCTTTGGCGATAGTTTGGAAAAGCGTTAAGGCTTTCTGGTTTTCGTTCCTGTTATAATACACTAAACCTTCGCGGAGCATTGCACGAGGTACGAGCACATTGCCTTTATACTCTTTGGCGAGTTGCTGATAGTACTGTAATCCTTTTTGGGTATTTCCTTTGGTTACATAAGCATTCCCTAATTCAAACAAAGCGTTAGGGCGCAGATTAGAGCTTTTGTAGTTCTTAACGAAACGCTCTAAGTCTTCAATTTTGCTATTGAGGCGGTCTACAAACCCATAACTAATAGCCTTTTGGTAGGCGGCATAATCTTGGTCAGAAGATTTAGCTTCGATGAGTTTGTTATACCCTTCCATTGCAGGCCAGTATTTACCTGTTACGAAGTAAGAATCGGCGAGACGGAGTATAGCGTCGTGTTTCCAACTGCTGTTCTTAGGGTTTTGTTTGAGGTACTTCTCGAAATTAGCGATAGCACCTGCATAGTTTTTTTGATTGAAATTAGCATAAGCTAAACCGTAGAAGCCTTTGGCATACTCTTCGGTTTTAGGTGCTGATGAATTATGGAGAAACTGAGTAAAATAGGATTCGGCACCTTTGTAATCTTTCAGCTGATAAGCAGTTTCACCAGCCCAATAGGTAGCGCGAGCGGCAAGCGCAGAATTACCACCGATGGCTTTCTGTAAATATTTTAAAGCCTCGTTGTATTGCAATTCATTAAAAAGCTCTAACCCGCGATAGAAGGCTACTTTTTTATAGGTTTCTTTGTCCTTAGGGTCGTTAGACTTTTCGAGCAGACTGATAGCGGCTTGATAGTTACCAGATGAAATATAAGAGTCGACTAAGAGCGACTGTATTTCGTCTTTATGGTCGTTAGGATAAGCCGAAGCGTATGCTTGTAGCACATTGGGGACACTCTCGTAAGGGTTACCGATTTCATAACTAAGGCGGGCGTAGTTCAGATGAGCATCTTTTTTAATTTGCTTATCGAAATCCATTTGAGAGGCATTGCGAAAAGCGTTGAGAGCCTCTTGTTTTTGGTTGGTTTTCAAATAGCATTCGGCTAAATGATAATACGCATTTTGAGCGACGCTATCGTTTCCGCCTACGATTTTGTTGAACTGCTCGATAGCCGCTTTATAATCGTTATTTTTGTAATAAGCGTATCCCATATAGTAATAATCGGTATTGGAAAACCTACCTTTTTTACCTTTATAGTTTTGTAAGTAAGGGATTGCTTCTTTGTATTTCTTGAGGTTGAAGTAGCTTTCGCCTATAATCTTATTGAGCTCAGATACTTCTTGACCATTTTTGGTTTTAGCGAGCTGTTTCTGTCCTTCGGTGATAGCTTCTTGATAAAGAGCTTGTTTGAAGTACATATTGGCTTGGAAGTAAGACACGTTTTTGGTGAGTGAAGCATCTTCTTCTTGTACTTCGCGGAAGTAGCTTTCAGCCTTAGAATAATCGTCTTTATCATAGGCGATATATCCTAAGTAATACTTGGCATTGGCACCGTATTCTTTGGTGTTTTGTACCGACTCGAAATAAGGTTTAGACTCGGCTTGTTTGCCAGTTTGGAAGAGGCAAAAACCTTTTTGGAAGTTGTATTTAGCTTTATCGCTACTGCTTATGCTTTGGTCGTCGATAGCCTCGTACCAAGCGAGTGCATCTTCGTAGTTGCCCTGCTGATAATAGATGTTAGCCATTTGCAAATAGGCTTCGGAGCTCAGAGGAGAGTCGGGGTGATTGACGATAAAGTTATTCACCAGCGCATCGGCTCCGTCTTGATTGAGGATAGCGGCAATAGTGGCTACGTAGTATTCATTTTGGGTTTGGATAGCTCTATCGGGATTGGAGGTTTGTTCTTTTCGGAACAAGTTCTGTGCAGGCTGATAGAGCTTGCGATTGTAGAGTCCCACTGCCTTTTGGTATTGGCTTTGTGGATGGGTAATCATTTCAGTTTCTTGTGCCCATAACAGAGGGCTAAACGCCATCAGTGAGAGCACTGAAAAAAGTGTTTTTTTCATAATGTTTTAATAATTAGATGTTAGGATAAGAGGAATAGATGGGGCAAAGATAAGAAATAATTATGAAATACGAATAAAAAGGGGAGAAATATTTGTGTGAAGGGGAAGCAGGCCTTAGGCAATAGGAGGGGGAAGCGACAAGCGGGAGGAAAATGAGAAAATTAGAGAATGAGGAAATTAGGAAATGAGAAAATTAGGAAATGAGGAAATGAGGTGCGAGCTTGAGTTAGAGGAATGAGGCTGTGCCTCAGAAATTAAACAAAAATTTAACAAAATCAAGGCTACACCTTGTGAAATGGGGAGAGAGGTTCGTCGGAGTTTTCGGAGAATCTTAGAGAGGTTCTGAACTTTCGGAAGATATCGGAGAATTTCGGAAGAGGGAAGGGAGAGGTTTTGGTGAAAAAAGGCTGTAAGAAGGGTGGGGTTAGCTTATAGAGAGCTTATAGGAAGGCTTATACGAATCTTGGACGATTGGTATAGGAAGAGTGTATAAATAATTGATTTATACTGTAATACAACAAGGCTAAAAATGTTAAAAAAGGGGTTTCGAGGTGAAAGAAAGAGGAAGAGGTGCTAGGCCTTAGGCCATAGGCAATAGGGGGGAGTGTGACGGAAAAGGGAAGTAATGACGAATGAACGAGAGGCGAATGACGAGGAGCGAGTGACGAAAAAAGGAGAATGTAGCGACGGAAAGATGAACTTACAGGGTGAAATTAGCAAGATAGGAAAAGACTACTTTGGGAAAGTGCCGTATCTTTGCCACAGAAATTCAAAATAAATCTGTATGAAATCCATTACTCATAACGATTACACTCAGCGTATCAACAAAGTGGCGGAATACATCAATGGTCATCTTGATACTTCTATAAAGATAAAAACACTCGCCAATGTGGCTAACTTATCTGATTTTCATTTTTGTCGCATCTTTAAAGCACTTAAAGGAGAATCGCCCATTGCCTTTATTGCTCGTTTGCGCATAGAAACGGCAGCTCAGCTGTTACGCTATTCGACGCTTTCGGTAGAAGAAATAGCTTTTAATATAGGGTATGAAACGCCCGCCTCTCTTTCCAAAGCATTTAAAAATCAATATGGTATTACCCCTACTCAGTATAGAACAAACAGAGATATTTATATTATGAAGAAAGAAATAAACAATCCAGAAGTAGTGCTTAAAGCTCCAAAGATAGTAGAGCTTGAGCCCAAAAGTCTTATTTACGTAGCTCTTACAGGAGAATATGGTACACTTAACTACAACAAAGCTTACGAACAATTGTGGGGTGTTGTAAAATCGCAAAAACTCTTTACCAAAGGCATTGAGTCGATATGCGTTTCGTATGATGACCCTAAAATTACCGAAGCCTCTTTGCAACGTTCCGAGGTGAGTTTGGCTATTCACAAGCCGGCTAAACCCTCAGGTGAAGTGAGTTGCAAAACCTTAGCAGGAGGCAAATATGCAATCTTTTTCTATCAAGGTAGTTATACTCAGCTCTCAGCCGTCTACGATGCTGCTATGCGCTGGGTGGTAGATAGTGAATACGAAGTGCGCGATGAGCCTATGTTCGAGAAATACCTCAACGACTGCCGTCGTACCCCCGAAGAGAAACTGAAAACTGAGATATATATCCCAGTGCAAACTGCACGGGCAATTTCCTAACTTCTAATTTCTAACATTATGAATCTTACAAAAACAGAAAAAATCACAGGTATCGCTTTGGCGATTGTCTTATTATTGCTTACGCTTTCAGGGAGTGGTTACTTCTTTTTTACTCTGAAAGTAAACTTTGTGCAATGGTTGGCTTACAACGCTTGTTCTCCTAGTAGCTTGGTGTATTTAAGTTGCCTTATCGTCTTTTGGCTGACGAAAAAGACTTTTTGGCTACCGTTTGCCTTCCTGCCAATGTACTATTTTGGTACGATGGGGCTCTTTACTTTTACGTGGAGTGGTGCTAACATCTTTGCTCAAATGTCACATATTACAATGACACTCAACCTGATTTGGGCGGGCTATGTGCTCTATCGCATTGGTGATTACAAAGCGTTTGCACAGGGTTTACTGTGGAGCATCGTTCTCTTTGTGCCTTACATTGTTTTTGTGATGTACTACTGTCGTACACACGCTGAGGAAATTAGTCAATTACTTGAAATGGCGTGAGCTATATAAGCAGTTTATATCAGATTTTAAAATAATAGCACAATGAAAGAAGCTTGTCCTGAGTGTTATGCGATAGATAGTCGCATCACGCCTTTGTTAACCCCCAAAGAGTGCTTGCTACACCACAGGCAGTATATTTGTAGTACTTGTGGCAGATGTATCTGTGCTGATGTAGATGATAAGGGGAAGTTCCGTGCTCTTTTCCCTTTTAAAACCCTTGCTATTGCTACCTTATATTTGCGTGCTGCTGAGGTAATATGGGAGCAAGCCTGTGGTATTTACGAAATAGAAGATAATAGAGGCAGAAAACAATACAAAATCTTTCCTTCTTTATCGGAATTGAAGAGTTATTTGCAGAAGAATAAGCAAAAGCGTAGCCTGCTGTCAAAGCCTTTATTGGTCACACCCCAGTATAAGACTTACCAACCTGAGCAGTTGCGAAAACTATCAACAGAGGAAGTAGCTATTTATATGAAAGAGAAATCAGCGAAAGGTTTGTAATTTAAAAGAGTAGTTGTGTATTTGCACCAATAATAATTTTAAAAAGTAATAAACGATGAAAAAAGCAATTCTATTATTAGTAGCCTTTGTAGGAATGGTTGCTTGCGGAAAAGACGACGCCAATGGTACAGAAGGAGGGGACATCTCTACGGCAAGATTTCTCCCTCCAAAGTGGATTCAAGGCTCTTGGACAACCAACAACAAGCAGTTCGGTTATGCCTTTAAAAACGATGACTTTTGCCAAATAACCTTAGGTAATACGAACTGTTTTAAGGAAAAGAATCTGCCGGTTACTAATATAAAAGACCTAAAAACAAATAATACTTATAAGGTTAGCTATAAAATCGGTTCCTCTGAACAAGTTTTTGTATTCGAAAAAGAAGGAGATAACAAGATAAGAGTAACTCATAATGTTCGTGTTGAAAGAAGCTATACCAAACAATAAATTACTTGAAATAGCGTAAGCCACACTATCTATTATAGTATGAAAAGCAATAGAACAAAGTCCTTTACTCTAAATGAGTAAAGGACTTTTATTTGCTTAACTCGCACAGTTCTTCCACCGTGATGTCAAACACCTCAGCATATTGTTGTAGCGTTTTAGAAGATAGTTTTTTGAATACCGAAGGTTTGGCGTGACGCTTGATAACCCATTGCCAGCGGCGCATTGCATCGGCAAGGACTGCCCAATCCATACGGTTGAGGAGCATATAATACACTATGGGGCTTTTGCGTCCTGCAAGCACATCGGCTTTTGCTTGGTCAATCTGCTCTTGCAAACGGCTGAGCGAGGCTTCTAAGGCAATGCTCTTCACCTCCCAGCCCCAACTGGATAGGGTGGTGTAGTTGCCTTCGTCATCGGTTACATAGCACAGTTCTGTAAAGTCCTGTAAGGCACCTTTTTCCTGAGGTAGTTCGGTTTCTTTCATTCCGTTAGGTTTTTAATTACTAAGTTCATTTCAGCAGTTGCCATAAGAATATCTCCTACAAAGGCATTACAGCGCATCGAGCAGATGTAATACTCATCGGTATCGAAACGAGAAAGCAATTCGGCTTCGGTGCGCACGACCTCTTGTACCTTAGGCAAGGCGAAGAGTTCCAATTTCTTAATCGCACTGATGTAACCTATCACATAGTTCGATGTGTCTTCTATACCAAATAGAAACTGCCCCACAATTGCCGAACAGGTTTGCGCCATATTCTCAATGAGTCCTACTTCGGCAAACTTCCCCTCTTCCACAAATATGCAAGTAGGCTTCACCTCAAACTCAGTAACTACGTGTGTATTACTGATGTCGGTAATGGTATCTACCATTTGCATCGGCGGACGGTGGGGGAGGTATTTGTGGATTGATATGTTCATATTCAGGTGTCAGGATTCAGGGGTTAGGGGCAAGTACGGTTTTCATTTCGCCTTGGGCGATAAGGGTATCACCTACAAAGGTTTGCATTGTTACGAGGGTAACGTCCATAAACTCTTGCTGGATAGTGATGTGTGTTTTAAGCGTGTCGCCTACTTTGGGTAGCGATTGTATCTCTATGTTTTTAATCGCTCCTATATACCCCATAGGGGCAGGTTTTCCGTTGAGATAGTAGTAATAACCTTTGTGCAAGGCAATGCTTTGGGCAATGTGCTCTATGAGTCCGCTTTCTAAGAATATCCCTTGCTGTACAAAGAGGTTGTTGGAGACAATGGTGAGCCCTGCCACTCCCTCGGTGGGGGTATACTCCCAAAGAGCATCTACCATTACAATGGGAGTACGCTGGGGTATAAGAGTAAGGATTTTGTTTTTATCTATAATTGGTAAAACCATAGTTAAACAACCTTTAAAAAAGCATAAGAATAGGAGAATCTACCGCTCTCGGGCACTGATAGCAACACGGTATCGCCTGTTTTGAGTTTGCCTGAGTGCATCAAGGCTTCTAACATCAAATAAGCGGAAGCAGAGCCTACATTGCCTACTTCGGGGAGGTTGATAAACCAACGTTCTAACGGAAGGTCGATACCTACTGTTTTGAGAGCTTCATACAAGCGTTCTTTGAAATAACAAGACGAGATATGAGGCAAGAAATAGGTAATATCATCTGCCGACAGTTGGTGTTTATCTAAGGTAGCACGCATACTCTCAGCGCCTTTTAGCAAAATATTCTCATTGAGTAGCTTCACATCTTGCTTGATAGCAAAGATAGATTCACTAAGCCACGCTTCGGCAGGGTATTCGCTCCAAGCTTTGAGACTACCATCGGGGAGTTTGTCGCCACCGGCATACATACACGCTTCGAGCTCGTGAGCATACGAATAAGCGTCCATCCACTCTATTTGCAAAGCGCCTTCACGCAGTTTGTTTTCTAACAGAAAAGCCCCTGCCCCATCGGAGAGCATAAAGCGCAAGAAATCTTTTTTAAAGGCGATAGCAGGGTGTGCTTCCAATTCGGCTAAGAGTTGTACTTCGTTTTCGTATTTATCGGCACGCAACCAAGCTGATACACGTTCAGAGCCTGTGCATACTGCATTGACACTATTGCCTGCCTTTACTGATAAGTAACCAAATTTGAGTGCATTCATTCCTGAATTACATACCCCTGAAGAGGCATTCAGTTCTACTGAGTGTCCACCCAAAATGCCGTGTACCATAGCAGTGTGCGAGGGCAAGAGCACATCGGGGGTAGAGGTACCGCAAGAGAGTACCTCGATAGTATCCCAAGGCACTTCGCCGTCCAATAGATTCTGTACTGCCAAAGCCGTAAGCTGGGCATTGTTATGTGTAGGGTTACCTTGCTCATCGAGGGCATAGTAACGGGTGAGAATACCATTGTTGCGTAGCACGAGGCGTCGTGCTTTAGAGGCATTTTGGTTTATGAGACCTAAGAAAGTCTCCATTTGCTCATTGCCAATGGGATTGTTAGGTAAATATTTACTTGCTTTTGTTATATAGACATTCATATTATTCAGGTAAAAGGTAATAAGTAATAGGTAACAGGTTGTTATTGAAAACAACTACTACAAGAATCCTAATCTCTCGGCTTGCTTTCTTACATACTCTCCTCTTTCTTCTTCGGTTAAAGAATTCATAAATTCTTTTGAACTTCTCGCCGCCAAGAGCCCGTTCATTGTTTGTTGTAGCCATCCAATACCATACTTCTCGTAACCGTTCAGTAGCATATCGACTGTTAATAGGTCTTTGTGCTGTCCGAATTGCAGATTCTTATTTTCAAAAATATTTTGTTGTTCCATTTTATTATTCTTTTATTTCAGTTAAATCAATTTCTAAAATGGTTTCTACCTGAGCACAGAACCAATTCCATCTATCTTTCAAAGCTTCTTTATTCCACTGTTTACTAAATAGTCCTTTATTATAGTTGTCTACTATTTGTTGAGTCATTCGGAATGCTGTAATACCTTCTTGGTTATTTGAATAGAAACCTTTACCTGTATAAGATTTAATTTTTGTTTCAAAATCTCTATTTCCTGCTTCAACATTTTTCTTCCCACTTAAAAGAGTTAAGTTTCGTCCAGAATTTAGCCAACTATTAGTTTCATCATTTTTCTCAAAAATAGTTTTCCAATCTTCATTATTATAATATTTTTGAGGTAATATATGTTCCACTTGTACATTCCTATTGGCTATATCCAAAAAAGAGATATTTGAATCATCTGTTTGATTATATTCTATTAAAAATAAGAGAGGTTTACACCATTTTTCATTATAAATATCCCCACTTAGATTTTCAATAGCTTTTCTGATAGTATTGTCAGAAACTAAACTATTATTCAATTCTTCCTTAATATTTTGCAAAGTTTTTTTCTCTTTTATTGATTTAATAAGATTAAAAGAGGTCTGCTTGATTTTAGATAGGGTATTCCCTGCTATCCAATTCAGATAGTAATAACGTCTAAAAACTTTTACAAACTCTTCATATTCAGAATATTTTTCTTTTAATGCTGTTAGCAATATAGTTCTCCAATACATTCCCCAAGGAATATAGAAAAAAGAATATATTATTTTATTCTCTTTGTCAAAAATTTCAGTTTGATAAGTGCGGATAAAATTCTTAATATCTGCTATAGTTTCATTAGAATCTTTATCCTTCAACTCATTTCTCAATTCATCATACAATGATTTTTTAGGGTTTTGTGCTAACAGATAATATTCATACATAACGAATAAATCGTTTAGAGTTGTCTCTGTATTATTTGAACAGTTTTCACACTCTTTCCAATCATCCATAAACTGTTCTTCTTTTTGTTTTCTTATTTCACTTTCATCGTTATACTTTTTCTGTATCTTTTCAATTAAGAAACTTTTTATTAAATCAGAATTTGACAAATCAAGTCCTCTGTCATTTAGTACTTGAAATAACTTGATAGCAAAAGAAACAGACTTACAATCTATTCTTATAATCTTTATTTTATTAAAAAGATAATTCAATAGTTCTCCTGCTTCTTTCTCACCGATAGAAGTAAGTTTTTCTCTAAAAAAGAAAGCAGAATTTTTAAACTTAAATTTAGGCTCATCTTTTCTTAAATCTTGTTTTGTAGGTTTCTCTATTTCTTTAGAATCGACAGTAGCATTTTCTGAAAGTATCAATTTATCGAAATCACTCTGATGATTAGAGTGCGTACGCAAACGTAATCGTTGGAATCTATCATTGAACTTGATAGAATTACTAACAGTTTTTCCATCAATAGCAAATGGGTCTTCCTCCAAAATATCGTTATTTATTTCAGGATATAAATCTCTATAAACACAAAGTAAAATAGTTAAAGTCGTTAATCTTTGTTGCCCATCTACTATATCCAAATAGTTATTTTTATCTTCAGGTTTTGCTGTGATAATGGAACCTAAAAAATAATTAGGCTCATTCTCTTTGGCATCTACCAAATCTTCCCATAACTTTTCCAATTGTTCATCTCCCCAAGAATAAGGGCGTTGGTATCTTGGAATCTGATATAAACTATCAGCATTCCCAAATATTTCTTTTATTGATAGACTGTTAGGTTTAAAAATATCTTCCATTTTCTTGTTTTTTTATTTCTAATTCTCAATTAATCAATTTCTTCACGTTGCTCTCTACTTTCCAAAAGAACAATGGGTAGGTGAGCCAGTATAGCAACCATACTATGGGCATCAGCACCCAGATAGCGATATACAGATAGATGCGGAAGCATTTCAGTAGGAATTTACGTTTCTTACTGCTGTAAATCATCTTTGCCCAAATGCCGAAAAGGCGGTTGCCTTTCTTCTCTGCCGAAAGGAGAAAACGCCTGTAATGCACTCCTCCGTGGGCTACTATTTCTTGTTGCAGTCCTGTGTAATCACCGGTTTGCAGGTGAGGGGCAATGAGCGTGCCATATACGCTCGCGCCTTGTATGTCTTTATCGGCGACACCTGCTTTGGGGAACACACCGAGATAGCGTTTGTTCTTGTCACCCGAAAAGAGCCACTGCACAATGGTAATCACACTGATATGATTGTGGTGCCTATCGGTAAGGGCGATATTGCCCACTAAGTGCGCCCCACAATCGGTTAAGAGTTTTTTTACTTTCTGGTGCGCCATCACCCACATATTGCGTGTGCCCGACACAGTAATTATAGGTTTGCCTTGTAACAGTCGCTTACCTGCTTCACTCTGCAAAAAGGAATTAAACGGAATAGAAGGCGACAAATACCACACTTGGTAGCCTAATATCACCAAATCGTAATCGGTATGTGCCAGCTGAAAAGGCTTTAAGGGCTGGGGAATTTGCAAATACGACTCTGGGAAAGCTCCAAAAAATGCCTCATCTGTCCACGGAAAAGGAAAAGGTTCTGTCGTATCAATAGGCAAAAAGTCGATAGTTACCTCCGTGAGTGGAGATAGTACACTATCGATAATCTCTTTGAGTTGCCCCGATTGGGTGTAATATACTACCAATATGCGTTTCATTGTTCATCCCAAAAGTTGAAATAATTAAACCATTGTAGCGGATACTTTCGTAGCATCTGCTCCATATTCTCGGTATAAGCATCGAGTAGCGCTTGGGCATCGCGACTTTTCACCTCAGCTACTTGGGCATACAAGTGGTAATGTAACCTACTTTCCTTCATCACATAAACGAAAAGCACTGGCACTTTCAAGCGCGAGGCTATAAAGAAAGGACCTGCGGGGAAGGTAGCTTCTGCGCCCAACAGCGTTCCTTTGAGCGAACGCACCCCTTCAAAATATCGGTCTCCCGTGAAACACACTATCTTGTTGTCGCCAATAGCATCGTTGATTTTGAAGATATGCGACATATCTTCTTTCACATAGATAAACTGATTCGAGGGTTTATTTTTAGAAATCGACTCCAAATACTCCTTGATTACCGAGTGTTCCATATCGGTAGTTACGGTGCTTATTTTCAAATCAATATCTATTTTCCTAAAAAAAGGTTCAGCAATTTCAAAGTTGCCTATGTGTGCCGAAATAAGTATCCCGCTCTGTTGTTCGTCTAATAATTTATGTAAGCTTTCTACTCCATCAAACTCATAAGTAAATTTCTCTTCCAAGCCCGCCAAGATAGCAATCTTATCAATAATGGTTTGCCCGAAAGTAAAATAATTTAAGTACAAGTTCACTACCGCTCTCAGAGGCGAATAGCCCAAGCGGTGACGGAAATAGTAATACATATAGCCATTGGAGCGCCACTCAAACAAAAAGTAATAGAACGCTACAAAGATGAGCAAGGTATAAGCAGCATAAATACCCAAGTGTTTCATCAGCCACACAAAGATACTATAGCCTAATACAGTACCCTTAGATTTGCCTTGCCATTTCGTTTTGGCTTGTTCGTTAGCGTGCATTCACTTTATTTTCTAGGGTAGTATAAAAGTCGTTGAAGGTTACGATAGGCTTAAAATCGGCTTCTACCAATTTCACACCAAATTCTTGTTCAATCAGCACTACCAAATCCACATAATCAAGGCTATCTAATCCTAACGATTCGCGGAAGTTTGCCTCAGGGGCAATCACACTGCCTTCTACTTCAAATTCCTCAACAAAAATACGAGTAGTAAGGTCTATAATCTCCTGTCTGTTCATTCTTCTTTTTATTAGCTAATACTTTTAAGGGGCAAAGATACGAATATTTTGTCAATAACCAATTTTCCTAACAAACATCATCTCCCAAAAAGCCCAAAACTACATCGTTATAATCGAACAACCCTCTGAAAAGTCACTTTTGCGTCACACACTTTGCGAAAGTTTAACCCCCCAGCCCCTCTCTTCCAGAGCTTCTCCCCAGCCTCTCCATTTTTTGCCATCAACCCATACTAACTTAACCCAATTTACTAATTTCCCAATTTGCTAATTTCCCAATTTGCTAATTCTCTAATTTCTCTCCCCCTTTTCCGTCGCCACATTTCCCCTTTTTCGTCACTTGCTTCTCGTCATTCGCCTCTCGTTCATTCGTCATTACTTCCCTTTTCCGTCACCACATTCCCCCTTTGAAGGTAGCCAGCGATAGCTGGGTATGTGTAAAGGGGGATGTTATCCCCTAGTGCCTATGGCCTAAGGCCTAGTGCCTATTCCTTTTTCTTTCGCCTCGAAACCCCGTTTTTAATATTTTTTACATCGCTATACTATGCTATCATTCAATCACTTATACACCCTTCCTATACCAATCGTCCAAGATTCGTATA
>NZ_KB291493.1:19656-56704 GCF_000318315.2 Capnocytophaga sp. oral taxon 324 str. F0483
ACCCATCTAATACCCTTTTTTCATCAAAAATCCTCTCAAATCTCTTCCGAACTTCTCCGTTTCCTTCCGAATCCCCATAACAGCTCTAACATATCGCTTTTGCGGTACGCACTTTGCCAAAGTTTGAAATTTTGGCAAAGTTGATGTTCTAAAAAGTTACCTCCCCATTTCCCCATTTTCTCATTCTCTCATTTTCTCATTCTCTCATTTTCTCATTCTCTCATTTTTTCCCTGCCTGTGCGGCTCGCACCTCATTTTCTCATTGTGATATTTGTAACATTCTATTGGTTATTTTGTAACAAAAACACTGTTTTTTTACTGAAATAATTTTGCATAAAAACAGTGCATAATAGGCATTTCTTTGCGTTTTCGTCAAAGAAATGCCTATTTTATTGCAAAAAACGCAAAGAAATCGCGTTTTTATGATTTTTTTCTCATCTATTTTTTACAAACAAAAAGAGTAAATTTGTTAAGGGTAAATTTGGAACTTAACAGAAAACTTTTCTACCTTTGCACCAGTTTATAAAATAATGTTATAGAAGATGAGATTAAACAAAGTATCTTTCGCACTATTTTTAATACTAATAGTGCAAGGCTTCTCGTGGGCGCAGGAACGAGAAGTGACAGGAACAGTACGCGATGCTAACGGAACCGAAATGATGGGCGTTGCCGTACTAGTAAAAGGAGAACAACACGGTGTTCAAACCGACTTTAATGGTCGTTATAGCATCAAGGTTGCTCCAGGTAAGACCTTAGAGTTCTCATTCTTAGGAATGAAAACCCAAAATCGCAAAGTAGGCACTTCAGGTCGCATTGATGTAGTAATGCAAGAAGAAGCCCAAGTGATTGACGAGGTAGAAGTAGTAGGCTACGTATCCGTAAAGAAAGACCAATACGTAGGTTCTGCTTCATCTATCAACAAAGAATCTCTCAAGAACAAGAACGTTTCTAATGTATCTCAAGCTTTGGCAGGTGAGGCAGCAGGGGTTCGCGTAATCAATACTTCGGGACAACCAGGATCTGAGGCTAAAATTCGTATACGTGGCTTTGGTTCTGTAAATGGGAATCGTGACCCTCTATATGTGTTGGATGGAGTACCTTTTGACGGACACGTATCATCTATTAACCCCGACGATATTGAGAGTATGGTAATACTCAAAGATGCTACTTCTACTTCGGTATATGGTTCACGTGGGGCTAATGGAGTGGTACTCATCACCACTAAAAAAGGACGTCCAGATACCACTCGCATTCAAATAGAATCAAAATTAGGTTTCAATATGCGTTTGTTACCTCGTTACGAAACTATCAAAAGCCCTGAACGTTATGCTGAATTAGCTTGGGAAGCAATGCGCACTCGCGGAGCTCTTACACAAGCGGAAAACCCTGCAGGTTTTGCCGCTAAATATGCTAATCCTGAAGATTTTGCTAACAAAAATTTGTTTGGGAACTTAGGTATACCTACCAAATACAATTTATGGGATACTGTAGGAGCTAATCTGATAGACCCTGCTACAGGAAAGGTGCGTGCAGGTGTAAACCGCCGTTATGACCCTGAAGATTGGAGTGACTACGCTTTTCAAACAGCTGTACGTCGAGAGTATAATGTGAATATGAGTGGAGGTAGTGGTAAAACTACATACTACACAAGCATTGGTTATCTAAAAGACGATGGTTATGTAATCAATTCAGGTTTTGAACGTTACTCAGCCCGTCTTAATATGTCGTATCAAGCTAAACCTTGGCTTAAAACTGAAATGAGTTTAGGTTATGCCCATAGCCAAAGCAAAGCTAATGGGCAAGCAGAAAGTAGTGATAGTGTTTTTTGGTTTACCGATAATATTCCTTCAATTTACCCTCTTTTCTTAAGGGATGCCAAAGGCAACAAAGTGAAAGATAATTATTACGGTGGCTATCAGTACGATTTTGGTAATGGCAGGGGGTTTGGTTCTCTTACTAATGCTGTAGCACAAGCTACTTATGACAAGAAAAATAGAACTCGTAATGAACTCAATGGGAATATCTTCTTAAAAGCTGATATTGTAAAAGGGTTGAGCTTTGAAACTCGTTTTGGTGGACAGTATTACAACAATGCTTACAATGATTACACCAATCCTTACTATGGTTCACAAAAATCTAACAAAGGATTGTTGTATAAAAGGAGATTTGAATTGTTGAATTATACTTTCTTACAGATGTTACGTTATAACAAACAATTTGGAGACCACAATATGCAAGCCTTTGTTGCTCACGAAAGTACTACCTTCGATTGGTCAGAATTAGATGCTGAGAAAAGTGGTTTGGTAGATCCTAAAGGTACTGAGTTGAACAACGCTATCAAAATGATAGATTTGAAGTCTTTTATCTACAACTATCGTTTGGAAAGCTATTTTGGTCAACTTCTCTATGACTACAAAGGGAAATATTTGTTTTCAGGATCTCTGAGGCGTGATGGTTCTTCACGTTTCTTAAATAATAAATGGGGTAATTTTGGCTCTATTGGTTTAGGTTGGGTAGCCAGTAAAGAGAACTTCTTAAAAGAAAAAGAATGGTTGCCTTATCTTAAACTAAAAGCGAGTTATGGTACGGTAGGTGACCAATCAGTGGTTTCTGGTGAAGATGCAAGAGATAATAACACTGGATATTACCCTGGTTACGACGTGTACGATTTAGGTAATTTTATGGGGTTGCCTGCGGCTGTATTCAACAAAATAGGCTATCCTGACCTTACTTGGGAAAAATCAAAAATATTCCAAACAGGAGTAGAGTTTACTTTGCTCAAATCAAGAGCAATCGAAGTACAATTCGATTACTATCACAAAACTACCGACAATTTGATTTTCGATAGCCGTTTAGCACCCTCTACTGGTAATGGTATTTACAAGGTAAACGATGGCAAATTAGTAAATCAAGGCTTTGAGTTTAATGTAATGGCTCATCTTGTAAACAACGAAAAATTCCGATTGGATTTAGGCGTAAATGGTGAAATCCTCAAAAACAAACTTACCCATATGCCTTACGATAAATCTACTAAATCAGAAAAGATAATTGATATAAGCAGAAATCTTTTCGGTAGAAGTAAAGATCATTCTCTTTTTGATTATTATATGAAAGAGTATCGTGGGGTAAATCCTCAAACAGGGGCTGCGCAATGGACAGTACATTACCTCGATAATAACAACAATGGTAAATTCGATGATGGAGATACTCCTATCAATTCATTGCACGAGTTTCAATTCTTGAACCCTAATGCTAATATAAAGGAAGGTGTTACAGAAAAATATAAAGATGCTACTCAAAAATATGTAGGTAAGTCAGCTATTCCCGATTTGCGAGGCGGCATCACTTTGCGTGCTGAATACAAAGGTATTTCGCTTAGTACTCAACTTTTGTATAGTATAGGAGGTTATGCTTATGATGCAATATATGCCAGTTTGATGCAGAATAGTAAAATTGGTAGAAACAATTGGCATAAAGATATTGAACAACATTGGAACAAAGCAGGTGATATAACTGATGTGCCAAGATTGTCGTCAGAATATGGTGATGATGGTGATTTCAATAGTATATCTAGCCGTTTCTTAACTAAATCCGATTATTTAGCTTTAAACAATATTACCTTAGGCTACGCTTTGCCTAAAGATGTTTGTAAAAGCTTTGGTTTTGAAGGTTTAGACTTCGCTCTTTCAGGAGATAATTTGTGGCTTCATACTGCCAGGAAGGGACTCAACCCTACTACCTCTGAATCAGGAGGATCAGAAACCTATCGTTATACTCCACTATCTACCTTTACTTTAGGGGTAAAAGCAACTTTTTAAAATAAACACACTATGAAAAGATATTTAACTTACAGTATATTATTGGCAGCAACCGCAGTATTTATTAGTTGCCAAAAAGATTTTCTCAATACTTCACCTACTGAGACAGTTTCTACTGCCCCTCCTGAACAAAGGTTGAACGGTCTTTATTTGATGATGATCCAATCAGGAACAGGAGGTACTACCGCTCAATCTGATTTTGGTCAGAAAATGGTAGATATGTACACCGATTTTTTATCAGGAGATATGGCTCTAACAAACGCTCCGTATGGATGGTTTCAAGATATTGCAAACTTGAAAATATCAGGATTGCCTCAAAATACTTACAACTATATTCCTTGGCGTTATTACTATCGAATGATCTATGAAACTAACAAGTCGATTGCTGAACTCGCTACACCTAAAAATGATAGAGAGAAATATGCTTTAGCACAATTTCACGCACTGAGAGCTCACGCTTATTATTACTTGATGCAGCTTTTTACTACTAAGTATGAGCCCGATTCAAGTACTAATTCTATCCCTTTGTATACCCAAGCTAATGTCACTACTAAAGCAAAGGCAAAACAATCGGACATATATGCCTTAATCGTAAGTGATTTGCAATTTGCTATTGATAATTTAGACGGATTTAGGCGTGATAACAAAGGAATGATAGACAAAAATGTAGCCAAAGGAATCCTTGCTTATGTATACGCTACTATGGGAGAAAACCAAAAAGTAGCCGAGTTGGCACAAGATATTATCAACAAAAGTGGTTACCCGCTTACTACTCGTGAACAGACTGTTTACAACTCTACTACAGGAAAAGGGGGTGGTTTTAATGATGTGCAAACTTCAAGCTGGATGTGGGGTTTTGATATTATTGCTGAAAACGGAGTTAACTTAGGTTCTTGGTGGGGTTTTATGGATATGTTTACTTATAGTTATGCTTCTGTAGGTGAAACTAAAGCTATAGACGATAAGCTTCACCAACAAATACGTAATAGCGATATCAGAAAAAAACAATTTGATACATTTGTTGATGATGAAGGAGAGAGTTATTCTTTACTACCTGTCAATAAGTTTTTTGCCCCTGAAAGAAAGTTTCAAGGACAAAGAGTTATTCTTACCGACTATATTTTTATGCGTGTAGATGAATTTTATCTATTAGCTGCAGAAGCCTTAGCTAAATTAGGTCAAGATGCACAAGCTAAAACTATTTATAAAAAACTTTTAACATTGCGTTATCCCGAAGCTACTGCTGCTACTGATATTACTTATGTAGATGCACTTTCAAATACTGAGTTACAAGACGATATCTACCTGAATACTCGTATCGAACTATGGGGTGAAGGGAAAAGTTACCTTGCCTTAAAACGCAACCACAAAACAGTAAACAGAGGTAGTAATCACTATGAGGTGAAAAACCAAAGTTTTAATTATGATAATCCAAAACTTTCGCTCACTATCCCTCAAAACGAACTTCAAAACAACTTAGACCTTTAAATATTCAGTTAAATATTTAATGATAGTGTTTCCTGCAATGCCTTTGGCATTGCAGGAAATGTTGTTATAATTTATACTACTTATTCAGCGCTGGCTATTCACTACTTTATCCCAGTCCATTGCGTTAAAGAAATTAGTTAGCCACTGCTTCACCAAAAACCATCTAAAAGTTTTTAAAACTACCAAAGTCACGCCTATGTTTGTATTACAATCTGTGTAAATCCAGTAGCAAAGCTACTAATTCGTACCCATCACATTTGTCAATTGTCAATTGTCAATTGAAAAACTATTCGTGTAATCTGTGCGTAGTCTGCGATCTGGCATAGCAGAGTTTGTGTGTAAAGGTAGCTTGCTACCTATTTGTTTGATTTTTTTTAAGATTTGTAAAATTTCTGTAGCGTAAGCTACACCTTTCTTACGTCGGACTCACGCTAATTTAAAAGTCCATACAGCTCACACCACGGGGATTTCATTTTCTCATTTTCTAATATGCTAATTTTCTAATTCCCTAATCTGCTAATCTGCAAATCACTTTCTTATCGCCAAACTTCTCAGCGAGCCATTGTTGCAACTTTTGGCGATCCACTTCTTTGGTGACTTCTTTGCCCTTCACAGTTTCTTTTTTAGGCGTGTAGAGCATCACCGTAGTGAGAGAAGAGTTGCCTTTTCCTGAAAAATCTGTCAGTTTTCCAAAATAAAAACTCTCAATATTAGGGAACAATACTTTTATTTCTTTGGCAAAAGTCGGGTCGGTATATTTGTATTGCGCCAACTCTTCTTTTAGTTGATTTATCTTCAAGTCTTTATTAGAGAGCGACGCCTTGTTTTTGTTGATTTCCGATAGCATCTCTTTGTCAATATCCGACTCTTTTTGCCTAATGATGAGTTCGGTATTGTGTAATTTGAAGTTTTTGAGGTTACTTTGTAGTGTTTTTACTTCTTCATCGGTAAATTTCTTGTCTAAAAAAGCCAATTCAATGGTTTTAGGCGAGGTATTGTAGTGTATTTTCTTGTAAATAATGGTATAACCGCTGTTTTCAAACTCGGCAGTGATATAATGAGCTACATTCTCGTGAAACTCCTTCTCTTTTAAAAGACTATATGCCAAATACAAACTTGGGGTAACAATAAGGATTACCAATGTGGTGATAACAACGCGCAAACGCTTGTTGAGCGCTTCGTTACCCGTGTTTTTAGGAGTGTATTTCAGGTATTTGATGATGAGGAAAGTAGCAATCCCAATGAAGAAACAGTTGATGCTATATAGATAGAAAGCTCCTAAAAAATAACTAATATTGCCCGTAGCCAAGCCAAATCCAGCTGTACAAAGCGGTGGCATCAAAGCGGTAGCAATTGCCACCCCTGGGATAGGGTTCCCTCTGTCTTGACGGGTGAGGGAGATAGCTCCTACCAACCCACCTACAAAGGCGATAAGCACATCGTAAATGGTAGGCGAAGTACGTGCCAAAAGCTCTGACTGTACATCTTTAAACGGACTGATATAGAAGTAGATAAACGATACTATAAGACTCACCACAGTAGCGATGAGCAAACTCTTTCCAGTTTTCTTCAACAAGTCGAAATCATAAGTAGCCAATGCAAATCCTGCCCCCACGATAGGTCCCATCAAAGGAGAAATAAGCATCGCCCCAATGATTACAGCGGTAGAGTTCACGTTTAACCCAATAGAAGCAATAAGGATAGCACAAGCCAAAATCCATAGATTAGCGCCACGAAAAGAGATATTGCTAAGGATATCTTCAATTACTTTTTCCTTTTTCTCTTCCCCCTGATGTAAATTAAAAAGCTTTTTCAAAAAACTCATAATGTAAGATATTAGATGTTAGTTTTTAGTCATTAGTACAAACTACTAATGTTTTTTATGTGAAGTGCAAAGATAAGCATAATTTATCAATTAACCAATATGTCAATTTGTCGATTAGTGGTGCAAAGCTGTAAAATATTAGATGAAGTAGCAAATGTATTCGTCTGCTATTCAGTTTAATACCTATTATTGTTCGGTGTAGAGCCACTGTAGAGCCACTGTAGAGCCACTGAAGGCTAACATATTAATTAGCACATTTGTAAATTTACTAATTTGCTATTTTTTCTTATCTTTGTACTTTCAAAACTTCTTCTATTATGACAAAGAACAAGAAGATAAATGTATGCATTTTTATTCTCGTTGCCCTCAGTTGTGGCTGGGTAGGCGTATGGGTAGATTCCCTTACGGGGGAAACAGCAGGCGATTTCAGCAATACCAGCAATGGTACTAAAGGAATGGGTATTTTTATAGCTGCCCCAGTGCTGACTTGGCTCGTGTTGCGCGCCTTTATGGGCGATGGTTGGCGCGATGCAGGACTGCGCCCACTTATCAAGAAAAACCTGCGGTGGTATGGGGTGGCTACGCTTATTTATCCTACGGTGATTGCCCTTACCCTGCTTATTGGAGAACTTTTTGGGTGGCTGAAAGTGCAAATCCATTGGACAAACTACTTCGCGGGTTTTGGTATTTTTGTATTAGCGGAATTTGTAAAGAATTTCTTTGAAGAATCATCGTGGCGGGGGTACCTCACCGCTCGTTTGCTCAGTTTGAAGCTGAAAGATATATGGCTCTACCTCATTGTGGGGGTAGTGTGGTGTTCGTGGCATTGGCCTTACTTTTTCTACTTCATAAAACCCGAACGCCTATTTGCTTTATTCCCTTACGACAAAGTAACCTTTTGCGTGTTGGCATTAGTGAGCTGCACCTTGTGGACGGTAATGTATACCGAGATTTTCCGCCTTACGGGCTCTATCTGGCCTGGGGTGTGGATGCACGCTATTGAGGATACTACCATCTACAGCTTGATGTACGACAAGCATATTTTCATTGAAACGGGTAAAGATATACTCATTTCACCCGTTTCAGGGATTATTCCTTGTCTGTTGTATCTTGGTGTCGGTTTATGGTTACGCAAAATCAGGATTGCCAAAGAGAAACAGTAGGAATAAAACTCTCCGTGCGGTACTTATATACTACACAGGGATTATTATTGCCTGTCGAATCACAACTGCTGTGTGGCTCGCAATTTGCTAATTTAACGTCAGCTCGATATATGCAACATTAATTTGCAATTGTCTTTCTGTTACTATTCCGTGAAAATTCCTCAGCTTTAGCTGAGCAATTCGTGTAATCTGTGCGTAGTCTGCGAGATGGCATAGCAGAGTATGTGTCTAAAGGCAACTTGTTACCTATTTGTTTGATTTTTTTTTAAGATTTATAAGATTTCTGTAGCGTAAGCTACACTTTTCTTACATCGAACTCACGAGTTTAACAGTCCGTACAGCTCGCACGTGCTACGTTAACAGTTAAACAACAAAAAATCCCTTTCTCACAGAGAAAGGGATTTGCTATTATTTATTATCCTGCATCGCAAACACCGATTTTAGTAAGGGGGTAGTGCGCGCCGCTATGTTCGTGCGTATTTCCTTCTCCTTATCGCCCACCTTCACAAACAACCCATTGATAGCCTGTTGGGTAACGTATTTAGTAAGGTTCGGTTCAACGGGCTTTACTAATGGTATTTGGTTATACTTGTTGATAATGTTTTCCCATACTTTATCGGCACCTACTTCACTAAGTGAGGCTTGCACTTTGGGAGCAAAAGCAGTCTCCAAAGAACTATAAGTGCTGTTTTTCAGGTAGGTAGTCGCTGCGGTATTGTCACCTTTTAAGATGTTCATCGCATCGGTAAAGGTCATATTTCGTATCGCCGATAAAAAGATAGGCTTCGCCTGACTTACAGCATTTTCGGCTGCTTCGTTTAGTACTTTTAGCCCTTGGTCAGCCAAAGAACCTAACCCCACCGAACGCAAAGTTTTATCTACCTTCTGGAGTTCTTCGGGTAAGAGAATCCGTACTGCTTGGTCTTTAAAATAACCACCGTCTTTGCTCAGCAAATCCACCCCACTACTTACCCCCATTTCAAGGGCTTGTTTGAGTCCGCTGGCTACATTAAATCCGCTACCGCCTTGGGTAGTGTTGCCCATAACTTGTTGCAATTCATCGCAACTGTTCAGAGTAAAAGAGCCCATTGTTAAGAGCCCCAAAAGCATTACTTTTTTCATATATTTGTTTTATTAATTTTTAACTGTCTTTTTCTTATTTCATCTGTATAAGTAGCGTAAATCGTAGCAGAAAATTATTATTTACCTTTTATTTATTGAAAGGTATATACTGAAAATGCTCGCAAAAAGTATCGGGAAGGTAATGACAATGCCTATACCAAAAGAAAAGAAGCCTGCTAACACAAAAACACAACCCAAGAAGGTAATGATAAGGGCAGTGAAAGGTGCGAGCATTATTCTTCTATAACTCTCTCCCATAGCCTTGAAAAGAGGTTTGCTTTCCAAAATAATAATTGGGATAGTGAGCACAAATACTAACGAGATGATAGTGTTAAAGGCAAGTCCTAACGAGTACATTCCTATGGCAGAAAAGCCTACTAATATAAAAGTTTTAAGGCACATTTGCAGAATAACGTGGCTTAAAATAGCACTTGTTTCAGGAGCGCGATAATAAGTGAATAGGTTGCCCAAAGTAGCGCGTTCCCCTTGGATTACCGCTACGAAGTTCTTGTAAATACCTGCTGTAAAAGGGGTAATAATACCATCTACAAGCAACGAGAAGAACCAAAATTTAATAACAAAACTCCGGCTACTGACTAAAGCGATGAGCTTTTCGGGGTTGCTTTGCAGAGCTATGATATCCTCTAAAGGCATTCCGAAGATAGTAGTAATAAGAGAAGCGTAAACTAAAAACACTACTGTAAATAAAATAAGAGAGCCCAAAAGGTGTACTCCGAAAGTACTTTGGTATAGTTTAAAAGTATTGCGCAATATGTTCAAAAATTTCATAGCAATAGGTTAAAAAGATTGGGTGAGCACAAAATTCCGACGAATGAGCTCTTCGTCCATTCCTGCAGCAAAATGTTCCTTATGGTATTTCAGGAGGTAAATATACCTCACATAACGCCTTACCTTATTATAAAACAGTGCTGTAGGTTCTACTTCCCCTGTGATATAAAGAGGCACTTGCTCAGTATCAATGTCCAATTGCTCAATAGAGAAAAGAATGTAATACAAGAAGTCTTCAATAGTTTCATAACTGAACCTATTGAAGTAATACAGTTTTTTACCTCTAAACACTACAAAGTAAAAAGAGCCTACTTCGGCATAGATATACATCACTTCGAAAGCGTGCGAAGAGTAGTGTTTGAGGAACATACGTAGTAGTGAGGTAGCAAAGTGTTGGTAGTCGAACCTACCGTAATAAGAAAGTAGTGAATTATTTACTATTGTATTGGGCAAATAAGCATTCACCGTTTCAATAGATATGATTCTATCAATTTCCACGGTATAGGGTTCCGCCTCCGATACATCTATACTGTATTTGAGGTATTCCAGCATTTCGTCTTTTCCGCCGTAAAGAGACTGTGGGATAAAAGCAAAGGAAGGGGTATTGTGTAAAACCTTAATAGTATCGAAATCTTGGCGGAGGTCGTCTTCACTTTGTATCACAAAATAGATTTGCCTATCGATATCTTCTTTGCTCTTATAGCTGAAGTTGATAGGAAAATTATAAATAGCCTCTACACACAGGAGCACAGGGTTAAACACACAAAAAGAAAGTCCATCCAAGTTTATTTGAATGGACAATTCCTTAAAGTACGTTTTAAACTGATTATTGCTTTGCAATTTTTGCGTCATAAGAAGTTGGCCAGTTACCGTTTACAGTAAGCTCTTCGAGTGAACCTACTTTAATATTAGGACCTCTTACATCTTCTACCGATGTTTTTGCAATTTCTTTTTCTACTAAGTCTTCATCAAGACCTTGTAGCACCACTCTCTTAGGCACATACGCTTCAAAAACGGAAGATTTTACATTGTTCTTGTCGGTAATTTCTCCTGTTTTCATTATAAACTGACCAGGAATTTTACCTTTGATAGGAGGTAAATCGCGCAAATGCAAATAACGATTATCGTTTTTAAACAATGAATCTTTTACTGATACGTGCCCCAAAGTATCAATAACTACACCTTGGCGCATTACCGTAATTTTAAAAGTCTCATCGAAAGCATTCCAGCTTGTGTCGCGTTGTGAAGTAATAGTAAATTGTGCAGTTTCGATAAACTTAGTAAGCTCATCAAAATTATCGGCATATTTGCCGTTGAGTCTCAAATAAGCATCTTGCGCTGCACGGATATCTTTTAGTTTCTTAATTACCTCGGTGTAGCGTTCCTCCTTAATTTTTTTGAACTCAATAGGGCCTGTGATAGACCTGTAAATTAGGTAGCAAAATACTAAACCTAATGCCCAAAATGCAATAGTTACAATTTTTTTCATCGTTTTAATTCTATAAATTAATAATAACTTTCTTGACTGGTATTGCGCAAAACTACAATCTTTTTTTGAAACAAAAAAATTATTTTAACTTTTTTTTATAATTTTGCTCTCAGAACTGTTTTTATTATGAACGAAAAAGCCTTTTTTAGTGCCCTTATTAGTGCCTTTAAACACGAGCCTACTCCTTCGCAAAATATTGCTTTACAAAAGATTACAGAATATCTGTTCTCAGCAGATGCTTCTGATAAACTTTTTTTACTAAAAGGTTTTGCTGGAACCGGAAAAACCTCTATCACCAACTGTCTTATCCGCACTTTACCGCTCATAAACCACCAACCGGTGTTATTAGCACCTACCGGTAGGGCAGCCAAAGTGATGACCTATTTCACCCAAAGGCAGGCTTTCACTATTCACAAATATATTTATTACTCCAAAGCTGATGGTACTGATGTATCCTTCAAACTGCGTGCCAATAAGCTCCAAAATACTTTATTTATAGTAGATGAGGCTTCGATGATTGCTGATAACGACTATCAACTCTTTGAGCGCCCTTCATTATTAAACGACTTAATGCGCTTTGTGTATTCTGGGAAAAACTGCAAACTATTACTTATAGGCGATACTGCGCAATTGCCTCCTGTTAATATCCTCGAAAGTCCTGCACTGAATATTCCTTATTTAGAATATCAGTTTCAAAAAGAAGTACTCACGGTTACGCTTACTGAGGTGGTACGCCAGCGACGGAAGTCCGGGATATTGCGCAATGCTACCCGTTTGCGCAAACATATCTTCTCTTCGCTTACTGAAAAACAGTTCGCTTTTAAGATAAATCATCACCCTGATATAATACGACTCACTGACGGGGCTGAAATACAAGATGCTATCAGTGAGGCGTATGACGATTATGGTTCAGAAGAAACTACGGTGATAGTGCGCTCCAACAAGCGCGCGGTGGCTTGGAACAACCAAATACGCAGGGTGATTTTAGACGTTGAAGACGAAATAGCTGCCGGAGACTTGCTAATGGTGGTTAAGAATAATTACTTCTGGTGTAAGGATAATTCGCAAGTGAGTTTTATTGCCAATGGTGATACTATAGAGGTATTACAACTTTATGACTTTACAGAAGCCTATGGTTTCCGCTTTGCTGAGGTATCGGCTCAGCTTATTGATTATCCCGAAGTACCTCCGTTTGATACGGTTATATTATTAGACACCTTAAACAGTGAAGCTCCTGCCTTATCACCAGCTCAAAGCAATCAGCTTTATGAAGAAGTACTCTCTGATTACGCTGATGAACCTACGGCTTATAAAAGATATCAGAAAGTGAAAGAAAACCCTTATTTCAATGCTTTGCAGGTGAAGTTTTCGTATGCGATTACCTGCCATAAGAGTCAAGGGGGGCAATGGGACGCCGTGTTTGTGGAGAAACCTTACTTACCTGATGATATCATAGATGAAGGTTACTTGCGATGGCTTTATACGGCTATCACTCGTGCTAAAGAAAGGGTGTACTTGGTAGGGTTTAAAGACGAGGATTTTGGTTAAGAATTAAGAGTTGAAGAAAGATGAGTTTTTTGAGTGACTTCAACTTTGGCAATAATTAGTTTCTTACTCTTCCAAAAGGGGCAAGAGCTAATGCCTGAGCTAACGAAAGGCAAGTGCTGAACATCAGTCCGCCCCAGAAGCCGTGTACTACAAAGCCACCTACTAATTTGCTTGCCAGGAGCACAATTACAGTGTTGATGATAAATAAAAAGAGCCCAAAAGTCATAAAGGTAATAGGGAAGGCAATGAACTCTAATATGGGGCGTACAATACCATTGAGAAGTGAGAGCACAAAGGCTACCACGAGGGCTGTAAAGAAGTTCTCGATATGAGCACCTACATTTAGGTAGCCCAATACAAAAACAAGGGTTGCGGAGATGAATAAGCTTATAAAGTATCGCATAAGAAATGTATGGTTTTATTGTAAAATTCAGTAGGGTTTTGAGCGTGTAACCAGTGTCCTGCCTTGCTCACCGTATCGATAATAGCGTGCGGAAAGTGAGTGCGAATAAGGGCTTCGTCTTCGGGCATCACATACTCAGAATACTCTCCTTTTAAGAAGAGTGTTTTACCTTCGAACACGTTGCTATCGGGGAGTTCAGCACCTATCTCGCTTTCATTCTCAATTAAAGCAGGGAGATTCAGGCGCAAGCCCAATCGGTCTTTGGTTTCCCAATAAAGGTTTTTCAGTAAGAACTGTCGCACCCCTATATCGCTTACATAAGCCGAAAGAGCTTTATCGGCTTCGGCACGTGAATGTATCACATCGAAATTTAAGGATGCTAAACCTTGTAAACAAGCTCCGTGATGCTCAGGAAAGTATTTAGGCGACATATCAGCAACGATGAGAGAAAGCACTCTATCGGGGTGTTCGGTAGCGAAAAGCATTGCTGTTTTGCCTCCCATAGAATGCCCCATCAGGTGAAAGACTTTCAATCCGTGGGCATCAGCATATGCAAGCAAATCTTGTGCCATTAGAGGATAGCTGAAATCGGGGCTGTGAAAACTACGACCGTGATTGCGTTGGTCTACTAAATGCACTTGAAAGCCCGCTTCGGCATATTTGAGCCCCAAAGTACGCCAGTTATCTGACATACCCAAAAAGCCGTGCAGGATAATGAAGGGAGTACCTTCGCCTATAATTTGAGAATGTAACATAGTTATTTAGTAAGATAATTTAAAAGTTGTTAGGGACTTTCCACTCTTCTATAATTCCTTTTTCAATAGCTTTTTGCACTAATGATTTTGCTACTGCGGGATACCAAGAGCCTGCCTCAGGATCGCCATTGGCACAAGTACCATCGGATAAGCCAGGATGTTTAATCCACAAATAAGCGTCGGCGTGAGGAGCAGAGGTTTTGGTGGTAGGGCGTACTCCTAAAGCGGCGTTAAAATTGTTACAACTGTAATAATAAGCCTTATTGGTTTGTTTAGGGCTATCGATACCATTGCGGGAGGTGTCTATCACGTAGTATTTTGTGCCTAAGTTTTTCTTTTGGAGCGTTTGTACGAACTCTTCGCTCCACTTTTCAGCCCGAGGAGTCCCTCTATGGTCGGCGACGTTGGTAACAAAGCCACGCATATACCGGATACCGCCATCTATTACCGCTTGGGCAGCTTCTTCTTGTTTGAGTTCTGTTCCGCCAATATGCAAATACAGCAACGCATTCGGGTTGTTATCAGCAAAGGTTTTTCCTACATAAGTGAGGAGTTCAGCGCGTTCTTTGTATTTTGCATCGTTGTATTTCCAGCCTTTCTTTAAACAAAAGTTATGGGCATCGGGTTCTACAATCACTATTATAGGGGTTTTGCCAATAATAGCACTGGTGCGATTTATCCACGCCTTATAAGAAGCAGCCGTTTTATGACCTCCAGTTGAATACGAACCACAATCTCTATAAGGAATACCGTAGAGTGTGATGATAGGTGTTTTTTGTTGTGCCTTTGCGCCTTCGATGAGACGTTTTAAGGTACTATCGTCGAAGGCTTTTACGCCTTCGAACCATTCAGCTGTGGGAGTAGCGGCTATTTGGTAATAGAGTTTCTTTAAGTAAGGGTCTTTTTCTTGCTTAGTCATTTCATAAGCCTTAGTTTCCGTAAAGAGATAGAAAGGCTTGGAATAAGCTAATAAAGAACTGTCTCTTTTTTTAGGTTCTTCCTTTTTGGAGTTTTCTTTTTTCGGAATCTCCTCAGTATTATTGTTTTTGGTACAAGAGATGATTGCGAAGCATATCGCAATGATGAGATAAACGTACGTTAAAATAATATTCTTTTTCATTGGATAATATAATCAATGATTAATGTTTATTCTTCTATAAGCCCCCGTTCCCCCGAAGGGGGACAACCCGTAAAGAGAGGTAAGCTGCCCATAGCCTTCCTTGAGGAGGAAGTGGAATGCAAAAGAGACTTTTTAGGGTTTTCAATGTTAATTAACCTGAGTTCGACGTAAGAAAAATGTAGCTTGCGCTACAGAAATCTTATAAATCTTTAAAAAATCAAACAAATAGGCAACAAGTTGCCTTTAAACACATACTCTGTTATGCCAACTCACAGACTACACACAAATTACACGGATAGTTTTTCAATTGACAATTGATAATTGTTAATTATTATCTTTTTTTATCTGAAAGCGAATGTAGGTAATAGGTTTGTTTTGCTCCAAATAGAACTGCTCATAAAAGGTTTTAATTTCGGTTACTTCTTCGGGTACACCGTCGCTGTTATAGATGTTGTGATTGGCATAGAGTACTTTATGCCCTGCTCCGTGTAACAATCCTAGCGTATAGCCGTGCATAAACTCACTATCAGTTTTTAGGTGGATATAACCCTCAGGTGCAAGGATATGCTGATAGCGCGTTAGAAAATCGGCGTTTGTAAGGCGGTGCTTGGTGCGCTTGTATTTGATTTGAGGGTCGGGGAAGGTAATCCATATTTCGCTTACTTCCTCAGGGGCAAAACAACATTCGATGAGTTCTATTTGGGTGCGCAAGAAGGCTACATTGGTAATATTTTCGTCAGTAGCAGTTTTAGCACCTCGCCAAAAGCGTGCTCCTTTGATATCGATACCTATAAAATTCTTCTGAGGGTAGCGTTTGGCTAATCCCACTGAGTATTCACCTTTACCACAACCCAATTCTAAGACAATAGGGTGATTGTTCTTAAAAAAGAGTTCGTTCCACCGACCTTTATAGGCAAAAGCACCGTTAAGGAGCTCTTCGCGTGAAGGTTGGATTACATTGGCAAAGGTTTTATTTTCTTCAAAGCGTTTGAGTTTGTTTTTGCTTCCCATAGATTGAGTGAATAGAGAAAAGTTAGGCGATTACGCGTATGGTGTTCTTTACTTGTTCGGCTATTTGGCGTGCTTTGTTGATATTAGGGTTTACAATGGTTACGTGTCCCATTTTCCTAAAAGGACGTGTTTCTTTTTTGCCGTAGATATGAGGGGTTACGCCTTCCATTGCCATTATCTGTTCGATGTTTTCATACACTACCTTTCCTTGATAGCCTTCTGCTCCTACAAGATTTACCATTACGCCTGCGACCTTACTTTCGGTACTTCCTAAGGGCAGGTTTAAGATAGCGCGCAGGTGTTGCTCAAACTGATTGGTATAAGCTGCCTCGATACTGTAATGCCCTGAGTTATGTGGGCGAGGAGCGACTTCGTTTACCAAAATCTCATCGTTTTCTGTTTGAAAGAGCTCGACGGCTAAGAGCCCTACTACTTCAAAAGCTTGGGCTACTTGTATTGCAATAGTACGTGCTTTTTGAGCGACAGCCTCTTCAATGCGCGCAGGACAGAGCACATACTCCACCTGATTGGCTTCGGGGTGGAACTCCATTTCTACCACAGGGTAGGTGCGCACCTGACCCTTTGCATTACGGGCTACGATTACTGCCAATTCCTTTTTGAAAGGCACTAAGCTTTCGGCAATGCACTGGTCGTTAGGTAAAAGATTTAGGTCGGTGAGCTGGCGGACGATTTTCACGCCATTACCGTCGTACCCGAAGCGTGCTGACTTCCACACGAAAGGCAAAGTGAGTTGTTGCTCATTAATTGCCTTTTTCAGACTTTCGCTATTTTGAAAGACTTGAAAAGGAGCGGTAGGGATACCGTGAGTGGCATAAAACTGTTTTTGAGTGGCTTTATTTTGGATATTCTTGATAGTTTGAGGGCTGGGATATACTTTTACCCCTTCGGTTTGTAGTTTCTCTAAGGCTTCTACGTTTACGTTTTCGATTTCAATGGTGAGTACTTCTACGTCTTTACCAAAGTTATACACGGTATTAAAGTCGGTAAGGTTGCCTTGCACAAAGGTGTTGCAGGCAATGTGACAAGGAGCATCGGGGGAGGGGTCGAGCACCTTGGTGGTGATATCGAACTTGCGGGTTTCGGTAAGGAGCATCTTGCCTAACTGACCTCCGCCAAGGATTCCGAGTGTAAAATCGGAAGAGAAATAATGGGGCATATTGCTTTTAATGATTAGTGGTTAGAGGTTAATGGTTAATGAGGAGGCAAAGGTACGAAATTAATTTTTAATACCAATAATGCCAATAATACTGATTAATGCCAACAATGCCAAAAATACTGATAATCAACTTTAGCAAAGGTTGTAGCACGAAATTTTCTTTTATTGGAAGTGCGCCTGATGGTGCAAATTTAAAACAAATTGGTTTCAAAATTAAAAGAAAATCTCCCTTCGGGAGAGAAATAGAACAGATTACAACAAAATCAAACAAGAAAGGTTTTGTTTAGTTTGTATAGATTTATCTTAATTTCTGAAGCGTTAGTTTTATCATTTGAAAAGTAGCATATACTGCAAAAAAGACATTGTGGTTTTCGTAAGATATCAAAATATATTAGGATAATATCGGAAAATACCGAGACGAAAGGAAACTATGGAAAAAGTGCTCTTAGCTTATAGAAAGCTTATAGGAAGCTTATACGAATCTTGGAAGATAGATATAGAAATGCTATATAGATTGTTTATTTTCAATGGGTTATGAATTGTTAAAATTGTATAAAACATTTTGTCGTTTTTATACTTAGCGGTTATTTTATTATCTTTGCGCCAAAAGTTATTTTTTTCTTATGACAACCTCAGAATTAACTATTGATGAGTGGTATATGCGTAGGTGCATTCAGTTGGCTTATAATGGCTTAGGAAGTACCTATCCGAACCCTATGGTAGGTAGCGTTATCGTATACGAAGGGCGTATCATAGGGGAGGGGTGGCACCAGAAAGCGGGTGAGGCACACGCTGAGGTACGGGCGATTACCTCGGTAAAGGATAAGAGTCTGCTACCGAAAAGTACAATTTACGTGAGTTTAGAGCCCTGTTGCCATTTTGGGAAAACGCCTCCGTGTGCTGACCTTATCATTGCTCACAAGATAGGGCGGGTGGTGATTGGCACTACTGACTCTTTTGCGAAAGTGCACGGCAAAGGAATTGAAAAACTGCGCAATGCAGGGTGTGAGGTGACTGTGGGAGTGTGTGAGGCTGAATGTAGGGAACTGAACAAGCGGTTTTTTACTTTTCACGAAAAACATCGCCCTTATATTATCCTGAAATGGGCTGAAACGCACGATGGGTTTATCGCTCCCCTGTATAAAGAGGAGGTTGCTCCGCACTGGATTAGCGACGTTTATGCGCGCCAGACAGCGCACCAAATGCGCACTGAGGAACAGGGTATTGTGGTGGGAGTAGGAACGGTATTGGCGGATAATCCTTCGTTGGACAGCCGTAGCTGGTATGGGCGCAACCCTGTGAGGATAATAATTGACCCAAAGTTACGTAGTCCGAAGGAATTTGCGGTATGGAACGACCGTACAACTACTTTGTTTTTTACTGAAGAGACGTCTGTTCCGGAGATGATACACACTGATTTTTTCACGATAGATTTTAAGCATAAACCTTTGGAACAAATTTGTGCTAAACTGTATGAAATGAATTTACAAAGTATGATTGTGGAAGGAGGGGCTTATACACTGCAACAGTTTATCGACGAAGGGTTATGGGACGAAGCGGTTGTATTTACGGGGGATATTTGCTTTGGAGAAGGGGTGAAAGCGCCTATTTTCAGGTAAAAAGTGCGAACCGCACAGGCGTAAAAGGAAAGGAAAAGTCAGTGAGGGCTTACAGTTGGGTATGTGAGTAAAAGGTAAAAAGAGGTAGAAATTGCCGGAGTTACTAAAAAAACGGTGAAAGAAGGCTTGAGGTATATCGAATAAATATTAAAAAGAGGTTGTTTTTAGGAGAAAAAGTGCTTTATGGCAAGATTTTTGATAGTAGAATTAGTATAAATATGATGTAAGCAAGTGTGTCTTGCAGTGTTTTAGCACAATAGTTATTTTATAAGGAGTGTAACACAGCACACATATTAAAAATAGCGTATAAGTCTTTGGATTGGAAAGACTCGCACAGGTTTTAGAAAGTACGAGCATTACAAACATAGATAATCTTCAAAATAATTATATACAATGAAAAGAGTTATTTTATTACTTTCGACAGTTGGCTTATTCACAGCTTGTGATAAAGGCGACGATTTACCACCTTCAGATCCTATCTATTTTGCAGATAAGATAGTGGAGACGACCCTACCTGCACAAGGTACCCAAACACAAACTACTGAAAATCTTTTTGAATATGAGAAAACCGCATTAGGCTTGGTACGCAAACACACAATAAAAGTGATAGATGGCACCGGTAGAACTGTGGAAAAAGTGTACGAGACTTCGTATGACGGGACTTTTCCTATCAAAACGGTTTACACAGAAGGCAATGTGAAAAAAGAGGAAGTTGTGTATGAAAAGTATAGCAGTGAAAGAGGACGCTTGCTTAGGAAAACAACTACTGTGGTAGGCAAAGAGAGTTTGCCAACCGTAGATGAGTATGAGTATGATGGTGGCAGGTTAAAAAAACATACTAAAAGTGAAAAGCTATCGGCTAATGTAACTAAGTATACAGTGGTAGTCTACAATCGTGAAGTACTCAATGAGATAAAAGCTGTAACAAGCGAATACACTGAAACGAGTGGAGTGAAGAGTACCGCTACCACTACTGCTACAGATACTTATGTGTTGAACTACAACGGAACAGTAAGAGAACACACTCACACGGCAGGTAATAAGACTTCGGTAACAACCTACCAGTATGATGGTAGAACCAATCCTTGGTTTTTGCATTTGTCTTATAGAGCTACTCACCCCGAAGTATTCTTAGATGAACAATACGCTAGAAATAACATTACCAAGAAAACGGTAAAGGATTCTGGTGCAACAGGACGTAGTTACGAGCAAGAAACTATTTATAGTTACTTTAAAACTGAATATCCTCTTAAAGCTACTGTAAAGGAAAACGGTAAAGAAGTAAAAACAATAGAATTCACATATTAGTTAGATTTTACATTGTATTTGTGTTTGAAAGTTCTTTCAGAAAAAGCTCCTATAAAAGGAGCTTTTTTCTTATTTAAACCGTAGATCGTAGTACGGTAGACAGTTTATGATTTTGGGTTTTGAGAAACTCGGGAAAATCTTTCTGCTTGGTGAGTTCGTAACTTTATACCATTTGTTTTTCGGGAGCAAAGGTACAGTAGAGGGAAGGGATTTGCATTGGACAAGTTCAATAAAACATAGACCATAGTTTTTAGGGTATAGGGATATTTAGCAAAAGCTTGTCGTGCAAGGGTATATTATTTACTAATTATTACTATCTTTGGCGCAAAAATATAATAAAATAATTTATATGAAAGCAGTTGTATGTATAGCTTTGGTTTGTAGTCAATGCGTAGTGGCACAGCACACTACCTCAAAGTATCTTTTAGATAAAGATACTAAAGCCCCTTTACGAGCAACTACAATTCATAATGCCAACGACTACACCATCACTAATGACGATGGGCACTTTGTATTCTATTCTACCAATGACAGCGTGACTATAAAAATGTTAGGCTATGAAACATTAAAAACTACTTTCAAAGCGCTGAGTCGTACAAAAGACACTTTGTACCTTACCCCCAAACCTTTTCAGTTAGACGAAGTAACCCTTTCTAACAAAAACATACTACAAGAAGCCTATAATCACGCTACTACCAATTATCCTATGGAACCTTTTGCCGAAGATTTCTTCTTGCGTTGTATCCTCAAACGCAATGGAGAATTTGTAAAAATTGAAGACCTTAGCGGACGTATCAAACGCGATAAATTATTAGGAGTCAAGAAAAATTTTACCTTTCAATTGCTAAATATGCGTAAATTTGGTATAGAAAAGAAAGGTATGCGAGCAGACGATTTTAATATCCCTTCCTTAAATGATGTTTTTCAATGGTGGAGTAATATTTTATTTTTAAATCAAGAAAACTATCATTTTTCACGACCTAAAACTATAGATGAACAACATCAGAAGATAGAATATACGCCTAAAAGCGAAGATGATTATCAAAAATCAATAGGACATTTTATCATCAATACCGATGACTATGCTATCAAAGAGCGCCTTTATAAGACCAACCCTAAAACTATTCATAAAATACCCTATACTAAAAAGCCTTTTATAAAGTATAGAACTATTGATTATTATTGTAAAGATAAGCTTGAGAAAGATGCTAAAAAAGACAAGTATTTTATAGCCAATGCCATAGTTAACGCAAAAGTAGAAGGATATGTAGGCGAAGAAAGAATAGTATATGATGTAAGTTTCGAGCTCATTGTTACCCACCCTTTTTCAGACCTCAGTACTTTTAAAGCCAATGTAAATGGTAAAAAAGAACTGTTTAAATTAGAGGTGCCTTATAACAAAGAATTTTGGGAGACTCAAAACCAACTCCCCCTTACCAATGAAATGCGGAACTTTATCAATAAAACTCATAACCAAAAAGAATACCGCGTGATATCTAATTTTTAAAGTAATGTAAAAACATAACAATATGAAAACACTATTCTTTATCCTATTGTTCACAGCTACTGCCTTACCTGCCCAAGTAGCTGAGCTTACTCTACTTGATGCCTCTACAAAACAGCCTATCCCCAACGTTGAAGCCTATTACACACGCTCTCTCAACGGCACTATTACCAATGAGGAAGGTAAGTTACGCATTACCGTAGAAAATGATACGCTTACCTTAAGCCATAAAGGCTATGCTACCAAAAAGATTTTTACAGATAAAACCTTTACTAAAGCAACTGTCTATCTCAATCCTCAGGAAATACAACTTGACGAAGTAGTACTGTATAATTTTGATTTGAAGAAAAAAGTGAAGTATGTTTTAGATAATTACTTCAAATTGTATGATACTAAGGCTAAGATATTAGAGTGTACTTATAGAGAAAAAATGATAAGAAATGATACCTTAACAAGGCTCTACCAAGTGCAGTTAGATTGGTGGAGTAAGACTTATCGTTATACTTCTTTCAAGCAATCTTTAGAAAAACTATTACAAATCCAACTTAAAAATATCGACTATTCTAAAATGTTAAGCCAAGAAGAAGTCGCGGCTCGTTCTGCTTATGTAGAAAGAACACCGATGTTTATATATCTTTTTGTGAACACCTATTTGTCATTTATAGATCAATTTGGTGAAAATATTGATATCAAAAAAGTAGAGAAAAATAAAGAGGTTACTAAAGTAACATTTAATGCTGATATTGTAATCAATAAAAAACTAATTCTAAAACTTGAAAACTCGGTATTGGTGTTTGACAATACTACCAATGCTGTGAGAAAAGTTATTTTTAACGACATACATCAAGGTATAAGTGATAAAGTTTCTGAGAAAAGTAAAGTTCCTTATAAGTCTATTACAGATAACTATCGTTTGGAACTCACTTTAACTGACTATAAAGGCAAACTACTATTTAGTTCTTATTATGTAAGACTCATAGGAGCTGTTGAATATAAAGGAAAAAGAGATAAACTCTTTTTGGAACACAGTTTTTTGCGTACAGGAGTACAGAACAAACATATTAAAAAGGAAGATAGAATAGATATTCAAAAGTCTTTCCACGAATACATTACCCCTCACAAACAAAGTGAAGCCAAGTTTTTACTTACCAAAGAAGAACAAGATTTTATAAACCAATAAGCATAATATCTAAACATTTAACATAACAAACTTATGAAACTAAAATTACGTATAACAACAATTTTACTACTAATTTCTTTTCAATTTCTTGCTGCACAACAGAAGATTATAAATGTTTTGGATAATACAACCAAACAGCCTATTAGCAATGTGCATCTATATCTGCCTAATCTTGAAAAAGGAACAATTACTAATGAAGAGGGTAAAGCAAAAATAGATTTTAGCATAGAAGATAGCTTAATTGTAAGTTGTGTAGGTTATACAACAAAGAGATTAGTTATAAATAAAGACACTTCTTTCAGCACTCTGTATTTAACTCCTGAAGAAATTTTGCTTGATGAGGTAGTTATCTATAATTTTGACTTAAAAAAACAAGTAGGATATGTATTAGATAATTATAAAAAGCTCTATGAAACTAATGCTAAAACATTAGAATGTACTTATAGAGAAAAGTTTATAAGAAATGATACTCTTACACGGCTTTATCAAGTACAGTTAAATTGGTACTTCAAACAATATCTATTTATCCCACAAGAAACATTAGATAAACAGTTGGCTGTTGCACTTAAAAATACTGATTATTCACATATTAAAAAAGGAACAACTAAAACGCAAGGAGCTTTTTTAGATCCTAAAAACCTATTTCAATATCTTTATCCTAACAGCTATTTATCTTTCATAAAGTATTATGGGGAGAATATTGAAATTAAAAAGGTTGAAAAAGACACTGAGCATACCAAGGTAACTTTTAATGCAGACATTGTTATCAAAAAAGAGCTCAGTCTTAAATTAACTAATTCGGTTATTTATTTTGATAATCACACTAATGCAGTGAAACGTATTATTTTTAATGATACCAAGCGTTCTGTAAGTGAAAATGTTTCAAAGGAAAGTAAAATTCCCTTTAAATCTATCTCAGATAATTTCTCCTTAGATATTACTTTCAGTAATTATAAGAACAAATTATTGTTTAGCAGTCTTTATGTAAAAGCTAAAGGAGGTATTGAATATAATAACAAAAGAGATAATCTTCAAACAGAGCAATCTTTCTTGCGAACAGGAGTAACAAAAGGACAAATTAAAAAGAATGACAGAATAGACGTAGAAAAACCTTTCTTTGAATACGTTACCCCTCACAAACAAGGTGAAGCCAAGTTTTTACTTACTAAAGAAGAACAAGATTTTATAAACCAATAACCATAATACCTACTACCGAGAAATATAAGCATTATCCTGCGTTGTTTTACGCTTATTTTCCCGTAGTTAACAAGGAAACAATTAAAATCCTCACGAGTATTTATGGTTATAAATCGTCTTTTTGGGAACTATGGCAACAGCGCAAAGCGGAGTATTTTAAGGCTATAAAAATCGAAAAACACCTGCTCACTATTCCTATGGTATCGTTTGAGCAATATAGCAATTTAGCAGATGATAAGTCGGCTTTTGGCAAAATAGCTATAGATAGCCTTTGGGTACAAAGCAACACTCAAAACAAGGCTGTGTACGAAAAATTATTATTGTCACATCGCTATTTTTCAGTAGGGTTTCAGCTCTATGACGATGTAAAGGATTTTGCACGTGATGTACGCCGTGGGCAATTCAATTGGGCGGTCTATCAGTTACAACAAAAGGTAGATTTTGCAGAAGCACAACACGAGCCTAACACTCTTCACAAATATTTGTTTGTAAAAGGCGTGGGACAAGACTTGCTAAAAGAAGCTATTGTGCAGTTTGAAAAGGCAAAAGCTGTAGTAACTGAGCTGAATATTCCCAGCGGGTGGTTGCAAACTATTGAGCAGATGATTAGCACTATCCAAAGCTATTTGGAAACTACCGAAGGTTATTTGGCTGTACTAAAAACCACTCTTGCTCTTAAAAAAGAACGAAACACTGCTCCTTTTTTCAATTTTTCGGCAGTAAAAGAAGAGAGCATACACAAAGGCTTGGATTTTATAGAGCAAGATTTCCGTCAGCATTACGCTGAGCTGAAACATACTATGTACTTAGGTAATGCCGAAGGCTTTGAGAACACTTGTCAGGTACATACCTCCGATACTTTTCAGCGTGCACTATTAGACGATTGCTTGTACACTATTGCTCAAAGATACCGGTTGCCCATTACATCTTTCTTTGAGGAGGAATACCACTACTTTATGGAGCGTATCAATCCCGAAGTAGGTGCTTGGCAATACTTCCCCTCTGTACAAGAAATAGCTCCTGATATTGACGATTTGGCGCAAATAATGCAGTTCTTTATTCATATTGGCAAAAAAGATGAGATTGCTAAGCACTGTCAAAAAGCCATTGATACTGCTATCAATAGTAGAACTTGTGCGAATGGAGGCATTGAAACGTGGATACTCCCCAAGCACAACCTAACACCTTTACAGCAAAAACAACAGTATTTCAACGAAAGCAAATGGGGCACAGGTCCCGATGTGGAGGTAGTAGCTAACTTCTTGTATGTGCTCTATCTTTATGATCCAAAAGCCTATTTATCTGTTATCCAAAAAGGAATTAGTTATTTATTCTCTCAACAAAAAGAAGAAGGTTATTGGGAGAGTCGTTGGTATTACGGCAATTATTACGGTACTTACGTTTGTGTGCGCTTGTTGCAATGCTTTGGTGAGCAATATACAAACCAGATACAGCGTGCTGTCAATTATATCAAAACCCATCTCCCTACTGAACCCCTTTCTATAGCATTGGCTTTACTCACTTTAAAAACAGTGGGGCTCAACACTGATGAAACTGCTATAATCCTGCAAGAACAATTGCTTACTACTCAAAATATCTTAGGAGGGTGGGAAGCTATGAACTTTATCAAACCTAAAGTGTACGAACCTTATAAAAGCGAGACACTCACTACTGCTTACGCCCTTAAAGCCCTTTGCTTCTAATGCAAAACAAAATTCCACATATTAATCCCTCTATTACTTTCAATAAACTCAGTGATAACGAGTTTATTCTATGTAACACTCTGCATAAGCATTATTTGAAAATCAATAAAGACACTTATAACCTCCTTTCACTCATTGACAATGAGCGCTCTCTTCAAGAGATATGTGAACTACACAACCAGCAATCTGAAAAGAAACTTACGGTAAGCGCTCTGCACTTTCTTTTTTACGACAAACTCTCGAAGTATGGACTCTTAGTAGGCGAAGAAGAACAACTAAAACCTTATCAAAAACCTTCCTATCTCAAACTGAGTTTTATCATTTTTAGCAAGCGTTTTATTGCCAAAATCACCCCTTCACTACATTTTCTTTTTCGTAAGAAAATAGCTTGGCTTATCTTATTCGTCTGTGCAATGGTGATAGGTACAGAGCTTTATTTACTTTTAGACGGCTATAAGAGTTTTAAAGTGCAAGAAAGTGTTATTTTCTTTTTGGTGGTAATAGCTATAAGTGTTACTTTTCACGAATTGGGGCACGCTACTGCAGCAAGCCATTTTGGAGCAGAACACGGAGGAATTGGCGGTGGTTTCTACCTATTTACTCCCGTTTATTTTGCCGATGTTACTGATGTATGGCGACTCAAGAAATGGCAACGGGTGGTAGTAAATTGTGCAGGAATGTATTTTGAAATCATTTTCTGTACTTTGCTCTCATTAGTAGGGTTATTGTTAGGACAAATAAGTCTGACCCTCATTGCTATTATTGTTTGTTTACATACTTTTTTTAACCTCAATCCATTTCTCAGAAGCGATGGCTATTGGATACTCTCAGATATTACAAATAAACCTAACCTTTTGCAACACTCTTTCCGCAAAATAGGTGATGTTTTCAGAATGATCAAAGGTAAAAAGGTACAGTGGGCAAAAATAGATTTTCTCTTATTAGTCTACGGTTTAGTAAGCTATAGTTTTATTGTACTATTTGTGTATTATGTGCTATTTAAAAACCCACATTCTATATTAAACTTTCCACAGAACCTATATCATTTCCTCAAAAGTTTATGGGACAAGAACGCTACTATTAGTTTAGTGTCACTCGGCGAACTGATTGTACCAATGTTATTCTTCTATTTGTTGTTCAGCTTCTTAAAAGGAATGTTGAAGAAAAGAGGTTAGGGTTTAACTATCAGGTTTTAGTGGAACTCTTCTAACGACAAATAATTTTCTCCCTAATTTTACTTACAAGTCTCACCTTCTTTTTGAGGTTTTTTTTGTTAATAGGCAGAGTTTGGCTATTTGTTCAGTTTCATCAAAAACATATTTAATAAAGTGCTTTTCTAAAAGCAAAAGCGTTATAGTTAAAAGGTAAAACTGAATAATTCAATAATGAAAAGCTTGTGAGGTACAAGGTAAGAATAATTTCTAATTAACAGAATAGACAATTTGCAGATGAAATACTTTGCGGTTTTTTTGTTAAAAAAACACTTTTACCTGCAATTTGTTCAAAAAAAATCAGCCTTTTTTACCCGTTTGATATTCAGTTTTCTAACGCCTTTCCTTCGCCTTAGCTTCGGTTTAGATTCGCCTTAGGTTCATCTTACCTTCGGTTAAAGTAGCTAAAAAGTAAAATATAAAAATAAAGACAATATATTGATTGTTATATATTTATAGTTTTTAAAAAGTTTTAAGATACTCAGCTCTTAAATCTGAAAAAAACGCAAGCATTTAACAAGTATTAACATTTTTATTAATGGATAGATTTGTCAATGCACTATTTGCTGAATTTGCCAATTCACTAATTATTTACTACTTTTGCAAAAAATTACCTTGTAACTCATTATATGAAACATAGATTCCCCATACTGCTCACTATATTCATCGCCTTACTGCTGTGGCAGTGCGCCCGTCGTGGTTCGCCCACAGGAGGTCCCAAAGATACTACTGCACCTGTCCTTTTGCAGTCGGTGCCAAGGTCGGGAGCAATGAAGTTCCACGGCAAGAAAATACGTTTGCAGTTCGATGAGTTTGTGGTTACCAAAGATGTGCGCAAACAGCTTATCATCTCCCCCCCGATGAAAACCTTCCCTACTATTTCGCCTACTTCAGCTTCGAAATGGTTGGAAATAAACATTATCGATACCCTAAAACCCAATACTACCTACGTGCTGAACTTTGGTAATAGTATTCAGGATTACAACGAAGGCAATCCTTTGCCCGATTTTAAATACGTGTTTTCCACTGGCGATGCGCTCGACTCGCTTTGGTATGAAGGTGATATTGCCGATGCCATTGCCCCTAAACCCGATAACTTTGTAACGGTGATGCTCTACCCCTATAACGAGCAGTATAACGATTCGCTCGTGTACAAAACGCAACCTACTTACGTCACCAATACGCTCGATAGTCTCGATAGCTTTGTGCTCGAATACCTTAAAGAAGGCAAATACAAGCTCATTGCGCTGAAAGAGAAGAGTGCGAACTATCTGTTCAATCCCAAAGACGACAAAATTGCCTTTATGGAAGAACCTATCACCGTTGCCTATTTAAAGGGGAATCCACAGGGTTTCTATCCCAAATTGCGTTTGTTTAAAGAAGTACCTCCTTATAAAGCACACCGCCCTACACAAGTGGCGGGCAACCACATACAGTTTGGCTTCGAAGGTAAAACCGATAGTGTAAGCATCAAGCCCATATCACCAGTGAGTAAAGATTTTAAGTATACCGTCTCCAAAGACCCTAAGAAAGATACGCTCAACCTGTGGTATAGCCCTAAACAGAAGGATTCTTTGGTATTTACAGTAGCAAAACAGAAAAAAATAGATACGTTTAAAGTCCGTATAAAGGAAATGAAGAACGACAGTTTGCAGATAGAGAACCTTTTTTCAGGTGATTTGCCGATGTACAAAGACTTTGGTTTTAGGAGTAATATCCCCATAGTAAAGACTGATAGCACTAAGCTAAAAGTGTTTGCAGGCAAAGATTCTACGGCAGTAGCTGTTCCGTTTAAAACGCAATTAGCTCCTAATCGTTTAGAATACTATGTGCTATTCGATAAAAAGAACGACGAGACCTACCGCATAGAAGCACTCCCTAATGCGCTCACCGACTTTTTTGGACATACGAACGATACGCTAAAAGTAAACCTACATACCAAAAAACTCGAAGAAGTAGCCATTTTTAAGCTACACCTCAACACCGATGAGAAGACCCTGCAATACCCTGTTATTTTGCAACTCACCAACGAAAAAGCTACCGAAGTAGTGCGAGAGCTTTATGTTGAAAAACCACAAGAGCAATATGTGTTCGAGAACGTAAACCCCAGTAAGTTCCGCTTACGGCTGATAGAGGACAAGAATGCTAATCGAGAGTGGGACACAGGTAGTTTCCTTGAACAACGCCAGCCCGAGCGAGTCTGGTATTTCCCGCAACTCATAGAGCTCCGCGCCAATTGGGAAGTAGAAGAAACTTGGAGTATTAACGAATGACAAAAGCCTCATTGCACAGCAATGAGGCTTTTTAGTGAGTGTAGTTCAGATGAAGGAATACGAAAGAAGAATGGGAAGGAATCAGTGCTTTTACTCGTTAAAAAATAGAATACTATTAGGAAAGAACTCTAATTAACTGCTTAATTATAAAGTATTTTATTTGTTTCTAATAGATTTTTCGTAAAAAAACTATTAAAAAATTTGCAGATTAGAAAAATAGCAGTACCTTTGCACCGCAAAAATGAAATGTGATTGGTCTATGGTGTAATGGTAACACAGCAGATTTTGGTTCTGTTATTCTAGGTTCGAGTCCTAGTAGACCAACGAAAGGCTTCCTATAAGGAAGCCTTTTTTGTCTTACAAGAAGGGTGAAAACAACCGCACGATACGTTCTATAAGCTGTTTGAACTTACTCCGCTTTTCCCACGTTTCTAACCTTAATAAACTTGCATCTTCCAAATCCTTATAGAAAATCCTGCGCAAATCACCTGCAACTTCTTTGTTGTACACTAAGGCATTCACTTCAAAGTTAAGATCGAAACTGCGTGCATCGAGGTTAGCTGTCCCTACTGAGGCTACTTCGCCGTCTATCACAAAAGTCTTGGCGTGTACAAAGCCCTTTTCGTATCGGTAGATTTCTACCCCTGCTTTTAGCAATTCTTCAAAAAACGATTCGCTGGCAGTATGTACAAACACCGAGTCGCCTTCTTTTGGAACAAGTAATTTCACCTCTACCCCGCTAAGTGCCGCAATGATAAGAGCTTCTTGTAGCGAAGTGTCGGGAATAAAATAAGGAGTGGTAATTAGGATTTCACGCTTGGCAGCGTAGATGAGTTGTACGGTAGCGAAGAGAATGTTAGATAGGTCAGAATCTGCACCGCTAGAGACGATTTGTGTAAAATAATCGGTAGGGTAGGGTTGTGTGACTATGGGGAAGTAAGGTGCATCGATAGCTACGTTTTCCTCACTGCAAAAATTCCAATCTTGTAAGAATACCGCTTGCAATACGTGAGCTGAGTAACCTCGTATTTTTAGGTGAGTATCCCGCCAATAGAGAGCATTAGGCTCATCGTTGTTGTACTTATCACTGATGTTGATGCCTCCTACGAAAGCAGTATAACCGTCCACCACCACTATCTTGCGGTGGTTGCGGTAGTTCATACGGTTAGCGAGTTTTACAAAGTTGATTTTGTAAAAAGGGAAAGCAGGCACACCATTGGCTAAGAGTTCTTTTACTATATTCTTGCGAATGCCCTGACTTCCGAAATCATCATAAATAAAGCGCACTTCTACCCCTGCCCGCACTTTCTCAATAAGAATATTTTTAATGGCATTGCCTATGTGGTCATTCTCGTAGATGTAATACTCTATATGAATATGGTGCTTTGCTGTGCGTAGGGCGTCGAGTAGTTCAGGGAAGAGGTTTTCGCCGTTGCATATCACCTTTACCTCTTCGTTAGGGATAATAGAGAGGCGTTCTTCTATGTTCGAGAGGAAGCGTAAACTCTTTTCATAGGGAGTGATGAAGGCAGTATCAAGCGAGTTTAGATGGGCACGTATCTGCGGATAGATATGTTCTAATCGCTGACGAAAGGATTGGTCGATAGTGAGCTTTTTGTGGTATATTTTATGCTTGCGATAGTTGATACCAAATGAGAAGTAAAAGATAGCCCCCAATATAGGCACAAAGATAACCAAGAGCAAGTATGCTAAGGCTTTACTCACCGAACGGGTGTCCCACACGATGCGCAAACAAATAGCGATTATCAGTAGGACGTAGAGGATTTCATAGAGCAGAAGGAACTTCATTTTTCACTATTCTCAAGTAATTCTGCGATGTCGTATACTTTTACTTGTGTTTCTTTGTTTTTTGTCTTTATACCATCGGTCATCATAGTGTTGCAAAACGGACAAGCGGTAGCGATGATATTGGGGTGCACTTCAAGGGCTTGCTCAGTGCGCAAAACATTGATATCCTTATCGCCTTTTTCAGCTTCTTTGAACATCTGAGCGCCTCCTGCTCCACAACAAAGAGCACGTGCCTTACAACTCTTCATCTCTACCAAATCAGCATCGAGTTTTTGTAAGAGTTCACGCGGGGCATTGTACACCTTGTTGGCTCTGCCTAGATAACAAGGGTCGTGAAAGACAATGCGTTTCCCTTTAAAAGCACCGTCCTCAATAGTAAGTCGGCCTTCCTGCACCAAAGCTTTGAGCAATTCGGTATGATGGAGGACTTCATAGTGTCCCCCTAAGGCAGGATATTCGTTTTTAAGGGTGTTGAAACAATGTGGACAAGCGGTTACAATCTTAGTAATATGGTAGCTGTTCAGCACTTTGATATTCGTCATTGCTTGCATTTGGAAGAGAAATTCGTTACCTGCGCGCTTGGCAGGGTCACCGGTACAACTCTCTTCGGTGCCGAGTACGGCAAAGCGCACCCCTGCTTTTTGCAAGAGGTGGGCAAAGGCTTTGATAATACGCTTGGCGCGGTCGTCAAAACTACCAGCACAGCCTACCCAGAAGAGTACCTCGGGGGTTTCGCCACGAGCTGAGAGTTCTGCCATTGTTGGAATCATAATAATTTATCGATTTGTCGATTTGTCAATTTGGCACGAGCTACAAGCTCGCACCAGCGAAAGGAAAATTGCCTGTGTGGCTCGCACTAATCGTTAAACACTTCTACGGTTTCTTCTTTGAGAACAAAATCGGTGAATTTGCCCTTATAGCGGGTAGCTTTTACGATGTGATTGTCTATCCAATGATAGTTGCCACCGCGGGGTTTGCCAAAGATGATGCCGTGATATTTAAAGCCGTACTTTTTGAGCCATTGCTCGGTAACTTCGCGGTGAGCTTCGGTGCGTGAGGTGAAAAAGTAAATCACGTGACCTTCGTCATACCATTTGTTTACTTGTGCTAAGGCATCGGGAAATACCTCGGCAGTAGCCATTCGCTCGGGTTCTTCATTGGGGATATCCTCGCCTACCGTACCATCAATATCGATGAGGTAGTTTTTCACTCCCTCTGGCAATATAGGATTTTTATTGCCTTGAGCATCTTCTTTTAAGGTAAATTTTTCAGTCATAATATTGAATTAGCAAATTGTTAAGGAATCCATTTCTTTTCGAAGTTAGGTTTGCGTTTTTCGAGGAAGGCATCGCGTCCTTCTTTGGCTTCATCGGTCATATACGCCAAACGGGTGGCTTCACCGGCGAATACTTGTTGCCCTACCATACCGTCATCGGTGAGGTTCATCGCGAATTTCAGCATTTTAATAGAAGTAGGCGATTTTGCCATTATCTCTTGCGCCCACTCAAAAGCGGTGGCTTCAAGCTCGTCGTGAGGGATTACGGCGTTTACCATTCCCATCTCGAAAGCCTCTTGAGCAGAATAGTTGCGCCCCAAGAAGAAGATTTCGCGGGCTTTCTTCTGTCCCACCATTTTGGCAAGATAAGCCGACCCATAACCAGCATCAAAACTCGTTACATCGGCATCGGTTTGTTTGAAAATAGCGTGTTCTTTGCTGGCGAGGGTAAGGTCGCATACTACGTGCAATGAGTGTCCGCCCCCTACTGCCCAACCAGGGACTACTGCAATTACCACTTTGGGCATAAAGCGGATGAGGCGTTGCACTTCGAGAATATTGAGGCGGTGGTAACCATCGTCGCCTACATACCCCTGATGACCACGTGCTTTTTGGTCGCCACCACTACAAAAACTCCATACGCCGTCTTTGGGAGAAGGACCTTCGGCAGAGAGCAATACGGCGCCTATATTGATATCTTCATAAGCATCTTTGAACGCATCGAGGAGTTCGGCGGTAGTTTTAGGGCGAAAAGCGTTGCGCACTTCAGGACGATTGAAGGCGATACGCGCTACGCCATCACATTTTTTATACGTAATATCTTCGTATTCTTTTACAGTTATCCAGTTCATATAAGTGAAAAGTGAATAGTAGTTAGGGGACAAAAGTACAAACTAATAAGCAAATGAGCAAATAAAAAACTTAGCCAAAGTTCGAAACGTTGGCTAAGTTGATTTGTAGATAGTTGTTAATCTAATTAGCTTTCCCAATCGATAGAATTAAAAGAGCCGTCTATATTGAAACGTACCGCAAGGATTTCGTCGCTTTGTTCGGGGTCAATCATATAGTCGACTACTATATCTTCGTCTAAACAATTCCAAAGAGCTACACGGTGAGTTTGCATCGCTGCAACAAAGGAGTTTACATCGTTGCCTACTTCTAAATCCAATTCTTCTATATGGAAGTCCATATAATAACTATCTTCTTCTAAGTAAGCTTTTAACTGCTGGCGTGCTTCTTGGTCTTTTTCGGGGAAATGTTTGATGAATTGCTCAAACAAATCTAACCTTTCAATACTGATTTCTTGATCTTTAGCAGCCCAAAGATGAAATTCGACAGGAGTACTGAGCTCCTGAAAGGTAACTTCTTGCTCCCAAATTACATCAACGTCTTCTTTTATTGCATTGGAATCGAGTGTACCAAAATAGGGGTGTGTAATGTGTGACATATTATTTATTTCCTTTGTTATAATCGGCTAAGAATTGAGCTAAACCGCTGTCGGTAAGGGGGTGTTTGAGAAGCCCTAAGATGGCGTTGAGCGGTGCGGTAATCACATCGGCACCTATTTTGGCACATTCGAGGATGTGCATTGTATGACGGACAGAAGCAGCAAGGATTTGAGTCTCGAAATTGTAGTTGTCGTAAATGAGACGTATGTCCTCGATGAGCGAAAGTCCGTCGGTTGAGATATCGTCGAGTCTACCGATGAAAGGCGACACGTAAGTAGCCCCTGCTTTGGCTGCCAAAAGCGCCTGACCTGCTGAGAATACCAGTGTACAGTTGGTACGGATACCCTTATCGGTGAAATATTTAATGGCTTTGATACCGTCTTTTATCATCGGTACTTTTACTACGATTTGAGGGTGAAGAGCGGCAAGTTCTTCGCCTTCGCGCACAATGCCCTCATAGTCGGTGGCGATTACTTCGGCAGAAACATCGCCTTCTACGATAGTGCAGATATCAGTATAATGTTTTAGTATCGCGGCTTTGCCGGTGATGCCTTCTTTTGCCATTAACGACGGATTAGTGGTTACGCCGTCTAACACGCCCAAATCTTGGGCTTCTTGAATTTGCGATAAATTCGCTGTATCAATAAAAAATTTCATAATGTTATTAATTATAATTGATAGTGTTTCATTAGCATTTTCTCGTAGGATTTGCTCGGTAAGAGTCGTTTGAGGACAATGGAGAACTTCTGCAAGAAACTACCTTGTTTGTAATGCACTTTTGGGTGTTTGGCATTGATAACTTTCAGTATTTTGTCTGCCATTTCTTTGGGGTCGCCACCACTATCGACGTGCTTGTTCATTAGACGGAGTTGTTTTTCATAGACTTCAGCATAAGGAGAACCTTCGTTTACAGGGGTGTGGTAACGGCGAGAAGCAATATCGGTAGCATAATCGCCTGGGGAAATGGTGCAGACTTCTATACCAAAAGACTTAACTTCCATACGTAGAGCTTCACTCATCAGGAGGAGAGCGCCTTTGCTGGCTGAATAAGCTCCACGAAAAGGCAAGCCCATATAACCTGCAATAGAGGCAATGTTGATGATACGTCCGCTTCCCTGAGAGCGCATTGTTGGGAGGACTTGCTGTATCACAGTTATAGCACCATAGAGATTGGTAGCGAAAACGTTGTGCAACTGCTCAGCGGGGAGTTCTTCTACGGCACCCGTAACACCTACACCTGCATTATTGATGAGTATATCGATGCGACCTACTTCGGTGAGGATTTGCTGTACTGCTTCTTTGATAGAAGCTTCGTTTCGCACGTCCATTGGCAAGAGACGAAAAGGCAAGTTTTTGCCTTCTACATTGCGCGCTGTTCCGTAGACCAAAAAGCCTTTGGAGGCAAGTAGCAAGGCGGTTTCTTTACCTATGCCCGATGTAGCACCAGTGATGAGAACAGTTTTGTTCATTCGTTTAAGAAATTTGTGCAAAGGTAGGAATAATTTGCCAATTAGCAAATATGTGAATTATCAAAAAAAGGGCTAAAATCAATTATTTGTTATTTAATGTGAGTTTGATGTAAGAAAAGTGTAGCTTACGCTACAGAAATCTTACAAATCTTTACAAATCAAACAAATAAGCAACAAGCTACCTGAAGGTCTCGCACAGATACAGATTACAGCTGTGGAAGATACTAAAACCAACGGAGAAGAAATCGGGTTAAATAGTGGGTACTTCGTCGTGAATATATTGTCGTCCTTCACAAAATTGAGCTAATTCCTCTTCTATAAACCATTTTACTTCCGTAGTAGAAGTTTTAGGGTATAACAGATGTACATTAGCCCCTGCATCGAGCGTAAAACAAAGTGGGATATTCGTTTCTTTACGGTATTGCCATATGCGCTGAATCACTTCTAACGTATTGGGGCGCATCAAAATAAAATATGGAATACTGGTTTGCATCATTGCGTGCAGAGTGAGAGCTTCACTTTCCACTACTTCTATGAAACGTTCTACATCACCGGAAGCAAAACTTCTAACAAGTTTATTGATATTCTCATTGGCTTGTGCAAAACGCGCCTCAGCAAAAGGGTGACCGTGCATTAGGTTATGACCTACGGTACTGCTGACTTGCTTCTGACCTCTATCGATGAGCAAAATAGTATCTTGATAATTTTGAAAAACTTCGTGAACGGGGAGGGGATAGGGTATACCATATTCATCGGAACTCCCTATAATGGCAGGGTGTTCGCCCCATACTACTATACTGCCTTGCACACTTCGGCAGGCACTACCCGAACCCAAGCGCGCCAAGAAAGAGGCTTTTTGCCAAAAAGCTTCTTCTGTATAAGTCTCTCCTAACTCTTTAGAAATCTGCATTAAGCATACTGAGAGGGCAGCCATTGCACTTGCAGAAGACGCAATGCCACTGCTATGAGGGAAAGAATTATGTGAGGCAATGCTAAAATGATAGTCCTTTAAGAAAGGCAAGTAAGCTACAATCCGCTCGAAGAAAGTGTGGATTTTAGGGTGAAAAGAAGGTTGGGGTTGTCCTTCAAAGCTAAAATCGAATGAAAAGGGTTCGCCTGAGGCAATAGAAGATTCACTCCTACGTTCATATTCAATAGAAGTTTCGGTATAACAATGCGTGAGTGTAAAGCTGATAGAAGGGTTCGCAGGGAGCTGTTCTCCCTTTTTGCCCCAATACTTTACTAAGGCTATGTTACTCGGTGCTTTGAAAGAAATCATATTTAGGTTTTAGGGAATCGAGCCTATCCGAAAAGTTTTGTTTTGTGAGGGCGATTTGCCAATC
>NZ_KB291493.1:56724-69717 GCF_000318315.2 Capnocytophaga sp. oral taxon 324 str. F0483
TGTTTTGTGAGGGCGATTTGCCAATCGCCCCTACGATGTAAATAAAAGAAATCGATTATCAAGAGAATCAACTTTGTCAAAATCTGAAACTTTGGCAAAGTGTAGCGACACAAATGCGATTTTAAGACTTTTTCGAAACAGCCTTATCAACTATTTAAGCTCTCACGGCGCGGTTCATCACTAAATCGATGTACAAATTCACTTTGTCTTTGAGCTCTTTGCGGTTTACGATAAAATCCAAGAAGCCGTGTTCGAGTAAGAACTCTGCTGTTTGGAAATCTTCGGGGAGGTCTTGCCCTGTTGTGTCTTTCACTACACGAGGTCCTGCAAAACCAATAAGAGCCCCTGGTTCGGCTATATTGATGTCGCCCAGCATCGCAAACGATGCAGTAATACCTCCCGTTGTAGGGTCGGTACAAAGCGAGATGTAAGGTAGTTTGGCTTCGTCTAACTGAGCGAGTTTAATAGACGTTTTAGCCATTTGCATTAGTGAAAGAGCGGCTTCCATCATACGTGCGCCTCCTGATTTAGAAATCATCAAGAAAGGCAATCGGTGTTTGATAGCATAATCAATCGCACGACAAATCTTCTCACCTACCACACTTCCCATAGAACCACCGATGAAAGCGAAATCCATACAGCCTATTACAATAGACTTACCTTTAGAGCTTCCTACGGCAGTGCGCACGGCATCTTTTAAGTTTGTTTTTTGAGTAGCTTCTTCCAAACGTTGGGTATAGGGTTTTGTATCGACAAATTCTAAAGGGTCTTTAGAGCTCATATTGGCATCGAGTTCTTGAAATTCGTTGTTATCAAACAATATTTGGAAGTACTCTTTACTACCTATGCGCACGTGATACCCATCGTCGGGACTTACATAGAAGTTGGAAGCTAACTCGTCCTGTTCGACGATGTTACCGCTAGGTGATTTAAACCATAATCCTTTGGGGATATCTTTCTTTTCCTCAGTAGAGGTTTGTATTCCTTTTGCTGTTCTTTTAAACCAAGACATAATTATTCTGTTTTAGTAAAGTGCAAAAGTACAAAGTTTTTTTGAAATAGCAAAAAAGGAGAATTAGTGGTTACGGCGTTCGCATTGAAAAGCCTAACCCCCGTTCCCCCTTCCCGAAAGGAAGGGGGCAATCCGCAAAAGCAACTTTTTCGTAAAAAAACATCTAATATTCTCTACTATTTTTGTAGTTTATTAATAAAAGTATAAGTCTATTATTTTGAAAGTGAATGCTGTGATTAGTGGTTAATGATTAAAGGTGAAGATAAGATAGGTTTTTTGAGTGATTTTCAACTTTGGCAAAGTATGTAGCGACGGAAAGGCGAAGATAAGGCGAACGATGAGTGGGTCTACAGTGGCTCTACAGTGGCTCTACAGTGGGTCTACAGTGGCTCTACGCTGACTAATAGATTAAGAATCAGTGGAGGAAAGAGGGACAAAAGACGGTGCGAGCCACATAGGCAGATGAAAAATGAACGGAGAATGATTGAACCTATGGAGAAGGTAAGGTGAAGAATAATTGGTGTATTGAGATTTGTTTTGTATTTTTGCACCGTTTTTAAGAAAAGTATAATGACGACCCATCACCAGCAACATCTTCTTAAACGCCTTTTGATATGGCGTGTAAAGCATATTTCGGATAGGCGTTTTATCCTTATTCTCAGTGGAATAATAGGCATTGCTACGGGATTGGCTGCCTTGGCAATGCGCTCGTTTACACATCTTATTCAGTGGCTGCTAGACGATAAGCTCGCTCAAACTATTACTTATAGTTTTTACTTTATCCTCCCAATGTTAGGCTTTGCCATTGTGTATTTGGTAAAAAAATACGTGATACGGCACGATGTGAACCACGGAATCCCTTCGATTCTTTATGCAGTAGCCCACCAAAAAGGAATAATGAAGCGCTTTCAGGCGTATGGCAGTATCCTCACAGCACCTATTACCGTTGGTTTTGGAGGTTCGGTGGGGTTAGAAGGCCCGATGGTAGTAACGGGGGCAGGTATTAGTTCCAATATTTGCAGGTTTTTTCACATTAATCAATCTAACCGGATGTTGCTTTTGGCGTGTGCTTGTGCGGCGGCTTTAGCAGCTATTTTTAAAGTGCCTATTGCGGCGATACTGTTTGCTATTGAGGTTTTTGGGTTGGATTTGACGCTCTCGTCACTTATACCGCTGTTTATCGCTTCCCTTTGTGGGGTATTCACTTCTTATTTCTTCTTTGGCAGTGAAGTATTGATACCCATAACCATCACGCGAGCTTTTTCATTGCAAGGCATTCCCTTTTATATCCTCTTGGGAGTAGTAGGCGGATTGATGTCGGCTTACTTTACCTATGTTTATGAGAAAATAAATGCTACTTTTAAGAAACTCACTTCACCTTGGCTAAAAATAGTAGTAGGCGGAGCTCTTTTGGGTTTGCTTATTTACATAATGCCACCGCTTTACGGTGAAGGACACGAGATTATCAATCACCTGAAAGAAGGTCACCCTGAACTATCACTGAGTAGTAATATTTTTGGTTGGGACTTATCGAATGCGTGGGTGATTATCCTACTTTTGGCTGCCCTTACCTTTGCAAAGGTTATTGCCACCTCGCTCACCTTTGGTGCGGGAGGAGTAGGAGGTATCTTCTCGCCTATGCTGTTTATGGGGGGAGTGATGGGGAACTGCTTGGCGCGCATCATCAACGAGTTTCCTATTTTGGGCTATAAAGCAGAGTTACCCAACTTCACTTTGGTGGGAATGACTGCCCTGATGACGGGGGTATTGCACGCACCCCTTACGGCTGTTTTTCTCATCGCCGAGGTAACGGGAGGCTATTCGCTGTTAGTACCGGCGATGCTCACTGCTGCGGTATCGTTTTCGGTAGCGAAATACTTTAATAAATATTCTGTTTATACGATGGAATTAGGCAGAAAAGGAGAGCTCATCTCGCAGAACAAAGATCAATCGATACTTACCCTAATGGATTTTGACCAAGTGGTGGAACACAATTTCACCCCCGTATATACCGATATGAAACTTCGTGAGGTGGTGTACAATGCTGTGCGCGAGTCGAACCGCAATATTTACCCCGTACTCGACCGGGAAAAAGGTACGCTACAAGGTGTGATACTGCTTGACGACATACGGCACTTGATTTTTGAAACGAACTATTACGACAAGATTCCTGCCGTAGAACTAATGCAAAAACCACCTGCCATCATAGAAATGGGCAAGGACAAGATGAGCACCGTAATGAATAAGTTTCAGCATACTGGTGCGTGGAACTTGCCCGTAGTGAAGGACGGTAAGTACGTAGGGTTTATCTCCAAATCGAAGTTGTTGAGCATTTATAGAAGGAAATTGATATATTTTACGCAGTAGTATTGTGTTATCAAAATAATTGTATAACTTTGCGACTTTAGAATGTCAGCTATAAAAAATGATTGTAAATTTCAGCATACAAAACTTTGGTTCTATAAAAGATAAGCAAACACTGTCGTTTGAAGCCGATGCCTCTGAGCATTTAGAAGACACTTATGTAGTGCATACAGCAGGCAAACGACTGTTGAAATTGGCGCTTATCTATGGTGCAAATGCATCAGGGAAAACGACTGTCCTTAAAGCCCTTGATTTCTTAAGAAATTTAGTTGTGAACCCTAAGGAAATGAAATATCATAGCCTTAAATTTTCTCCTTTCCTTTTTGATAAAAAAACTATTTTGCAACCGTCTTTTTTATCAATAGAATTTGTACAAAATAGCATTTGCTATTTATATGAAGTTAAATTTACTCATCAGTCTATTTTGTCAGAAAAACTAATTTCTGGAGAAGTTATTGTTTATAGTAGAGAAACTTCTACAGAAAAACTATTGACTGAAATTTCTTTTGGTAATAAAATAACAATAAGTGATAATGAAAAAAAAACACTTGAAATAAACACCCTCCATAATAATACTGTACTTGGAGGGTATTTAAAAACTAATGTAGATATTGATATTTTAAAAGAAGTTGTAAATTGGTTCAAATTTCACTTAAAACCTATAATTCTATCTCACACTATCTTAGATAATTTTGTAACAAGAAATATTGATAAAGGAGATATAGAAAAACAAAGTATTATAGATATTTTATCAAAAGCCGATTTTCATATTTCAGACATTTCTATAAAAAAAGTAATAGAGGATATTACTGATTATTCTTTTGAAGAGCTATCAAAAAAAGGTGTAAAAGATTTAAAACCTATAGATCATATAGAAATAGCCTTCAAACATTTTGTTAAAGGTAATCAATATGCTTTACCTTTTGAGCTAGAATCTGAAGGTACTAAACGCTTTTACGGTTTTGCAGGGCTCTTGGCGCTTCTTATCAAAACACCTACTATTTTATCTATTGATGAATTAGAAAGTTCCTTGCACCCTGACCTTTATACCCATTTCTTGCTTTCTTTCTTGCAGAACGCTCAGCACTCGCAACTCATCGCCACTACTCATAACCGTGAGCTTTTAGGCGATACCGATATTTTCAGAAATGATGTAATATGGTTTACTGATAAAGGCGAAGATTGTGCTACCCAGCTCTATTCCTTAGCCGATTTTGATACCTCTACCATAAAGAATATACTAAATGCCTACAAAATAGGAAAATTCAGTGCTATACCTCGTTTGTCCGATACTTTTATTGATGTAACACAATGAGAAAAGGAAGAAACATACCAACCAAACAAGCCTTTGCTGTAGTAGTAGATGGCGAAACTGAATATTGGTACTTAGAGATGCTTAAACGCAATGAACCTAATATTCTTTTTGATATAACGCCTAAAATTCTACAGAAAAAGAATATTGACCAGCAATACAAATCGGTTACAGAATTATCAGAAGAGGAATATGACAAAGTTTTTTGGATTGTAGACCTTGATGTCTTGTTAAAAGAAGAGCGAGAAAAGAAAAATAACATCTCATCACTCCAAAAGTTTTTAAACTATTGGCAGCAACTTTTAAAGCAAGAAAAAGTGGTAGTCATAGTCAATAATCCTTGTTTAGAATATTGGTTTTTATTACATTTTGAAAAGACTACTAAAATATTTACGACTTGTATTGATGTTGAGAAAGAAGTCAGCCGACACTTGAAAGGTTATCAGAAAACACAAAAGTTCTTTAAGAAAAGTAATAACGACATTTACAAACAACTAAAGCCTCATCTTAAAACAGCTATAAGCAATGCCTCTGCTTTAGGAAATTTTGACACTCAAGAATATGTGAGTGCAATGTGCGAAATGCCATTGTTATTTAAAGAATTACAGTTATAAACTTTTGAAAAAAGCACTGTAATTTCAAAAACAACTTATATTAGTTTAGGTGAAAGGGTTTTTGGGATTATTGGGATTGGCAAAGTTGTTATACAACTGTAAGTAAACGAACTATCTTCACCGGAAAGGCTGTCATCACGTCCTTATAAAACGAATTGTACAACGAAAACGACCATATCCTCCTATAAAAAGAGCGACACACAGTAACAGCGCTTATAGTACTAAGAGTTGTGTTTTTAAGAAATCTATAGTTCTATTTTTTTAATAAAGTAACAGAAAAAAGTTCTTATTATAGGTATCTTATACGAACCTTATACGAACCTTGGACGAATCTTGGACGATAGCTATATCTATACATTTCTACATAAATACTATTTTTATAGAAAAACATTCCAAAAATCATCTTCAAAACGGAATAAATATCTTTTTTAGTAATCTCTATGAGCTTTGAAAGTTGGAGCAGGGGTATTGAAATCGTTTTTAGAGAAAAGTATAAAGCAAAAAGAATTATTAGAATATATTATTGTATTTGTCATTAGTATTTGTAATTTTGCAGGCTCTATGGATATCATAACTCTTTTGAAAGCTGCGAGGTTGCGCACCTTACCCTTATCGGTTGCGGGGATTATCACGGGGAGTGCTTTGGCATTTCGCGAAGACCCTTATGCTTTTAGGTGGGAGATTTTTGGTTGGGCACTGCTTACCACTATTTTGTTTCAGGTACTTTCGAACTTTGCCAATGATTATGGCGATGGGGTAAAGGGCACGGACAATGAGCACCGCATAGGTCCTACAAGAGCTTTGCAGAGTGGGAGAGTTACGCGTAGGCAGATGAAGAGGATTGTACTTATCACTGCTTTACTGTCGTTATTTTCGGCTACGGTGCTTATTTATACGGCTTTTGGAAGAGAAAATTTGTTATATATCTCGGTGTTTTTTGTTTTAGGAGTGCTGTGTGTGGTAGCGGCTATCAAGTACACTGTGGGGCAATCGGCTTATGGATATCGGGGCTGGGGCGACCTATTTGTGTTTGTATTCTTTGGGTTAGTGAGCGTGGTAGGCAGTTATTTCTTATACACAGAGAGCTTGAATAAGGTTATATGGTTGCCCGCTATTGCTATTGGCTTGCTGAGTGTAGCAGTGCTGAACCTAAATAATATGCGTGATTATGAGAACGATAAGCGTTCGGGCAAGCATACATTGGTAGTGAAAATGGGAATTCCGATGGCTAAATATTATCATTATTATTTAGTTATATTGGCGATGGTGGCAATGTTGGGCTTTTCGGTGATGCGTTTGCAAATGCGCTGGGAGCTTCTGTACTTAGTAGCTTTTCTGCCTTTAATAGGACATTTGCTCACCGTAAAACGAAATACGGAACTCAAACAGCTTGATAAAGAATTAAAGATAGTAGCCCTGAGTACTTTTTTGCTTTCGGTACTCTTTTTTGTGGGGATTTTGATACATATATTTTAAGGAGAGTTAAACGAAAGAAGGAGATAGTAACGGACGTTATATATATTAAATAAATACACTAAAAAACATAATAACTATGGAGGTAACTTATTACGGACACTCGTGTGTGAGCATCAAAATAGGCGATACACATTTGCTTGTAGACCCCTTTATTGCTAATAATCCTTTGGCAAGCCATATAGATATCAATACGATTCCTGCTGATTACATCTTGATAACCTCGGCGCAACAAGACCATATATCGGACGTGGAGCAGATAGCTAAGCGCACGAAAGCGCAAATCATTTCGAATTTTGAAATCTCTAATTACTTTTTTAATTTGGGAATTGAAAATTCACACCCTATGGACTTGGGAGGGCTGTACAGTTTCCCATTTGGGTCGGTGAAGATGGTACCAGCATTACATTCTTCTACCTTCGAAAATGGCACTGCCGGCGGGTGTGCTTGTGGTTTTGTAATTAAAACTTTGGAAAAGACGGTATACGTATCGGGGGCTACGGCTTTGTATTTTGATATGCAACTTATACCGGTGCGTTATAAGTTGGACTTAGCTATATTGCCCATTGGAGGTAACTTTACAATGGACGTGGAAGACGCTATTATGGCTTCAGACTTTGTGAAATGCAACAAGGTGTTGGGGTATCATTACGACACTTTTAACCTCATTAAGTTAGATGATAAGGATTTAGCAAAGAGGAGTTTTAAGGCAAAAGGCAAAGAGCTGATATTAACAGATATAGGACAATCTATTTTTGTATAAATTATGAGGAAAGCGACGTTTATTATAGTCTTGTTTTTTACAATATCTTTGTGTGCACAACACAAGAAGGCATATCAGTTATTTGATAAGAATGGAAAGAAAGTCAGTTTTGAGAAGGTTGTAAAAAAAGCCAAAGAGAGCGATGTGGTGCTTTTTGGAGAGTTTCACGACAATCCGATTGCGCATTGGTTGCAGTTGGCATTGGTGAAAGAATTACAGCCTCAGGTTAACTTGATATTGGGAGCTGAGATGTTAGAACGCAATGACCAAGAGGTGGTAAACCAATATCTAAAAGGCGGTGTTACAGAAAAGGCTTTGGATACTTTGGCACGATTATGGACGAACTACAAAACCGACTATAAGCCTTTGGTGGATTTTGCGAAGGAACACCAGTTACCTTTTATCGCTACTAATGTGCCGAGGAAGTATGCGAGATTGGTGAACAAAAAAGGATTAAAAGCATTGGATACCTTGCCAGAAGCTGAGAAGCGATGGATAGCCCCGCTACCTATTGTGTTTGATGAGAACTTATCACAGTATAAAAAGATGACAGAGTCGCTCCCCAATCACAAAGGGAAGGAGAATATAATAAAAGCACAAGCTGTAAAAGATGCTACGATGGCAGATGCTATTGTAAAGAACAGAAAGCCTAATAGTGTTTTTGTGCATTTTAATGGGACATATCACAGCGATTTTTATGAGGGAATTTACTGGTTTTTGAAGCGAGAAGAGCCAAAACTAAAAGTTATTACTATTGCTACGACAGAACAAGTAGACTTATCGAAATTAGCAAAAGAGGCTTATGGTCAAGCTGATTTTATATTGGTAGTAGATGAAGATATGACGAAGACCCTTTAGGGGAAGTAGATTTTGCTCATTCATTAAAATTGATTATTTTTGCACTTTATTTTAAGTGACAAACCAACAACTGTAATGGATAACATCAATCAAATTGGGGAAGCCCCATTCCTAAAGCACACCTACTAGAAGATGTGTATCATTTGAAAAAGTAAAAAGAGAAAAAAAGAAATGAAAAATGAACTTGGAATATAGTTCTAAAACATTTCTAACAGCTAATGACTAAACATAACACCTAAACAATGGAACTGATAAAATTACACGATAAGACTTTTGAGCCTTACGTATCTGCCGAGGAACTCAACCAAATTACCGAACGAATGGCAAGTGAGGTATATCAAGATTTGCAAGAATCACGCCCTATTTTCATCGCCATACTCAACGGTTCTTTTATGTTTGCAGCCGACTTCCTAAGACACTACAAAGGCGAATGTGAAATATCATTTGTAAAAATGGCGTCTTATAAAGGTACCCAGTCTACTGGAAAAATACACCAACTCATAGGGCTTTCTACCCCAGTGGAAGGACGTGATGTGGTAATCTTGGAAGACATTATCGACACCGGCAACACTTTAGAAGAAATTTACCGCATTTTCGAAGACAAAAAGGTGAACTCTTTCCGCGTGGCTACCCTCTTCTTCAAACCCGATGCCTACAAAAAAGACCTCAAAATAGACTATGTAGGCAAACCTATTCCTAACCGTTTTATCGTGGGCTATGGGTTGGATTTTGACGAGATAGCGCGTAACTTACCCCAAGTATATCAATTAAACGCTTCATTAACTATGACAAATTTAGTACTTTTCGGCAAACCAGGGGCTGGCAAAGGCACCCAAGCTGCATTCTTGAAAGACAAATACAACTTAGTGCACATCTCGACCGGTGATATTTTCCGTCATAATATCAAGAACGAAACCAAACTCGGCAAACTCGCACAATCGTATATGGATAAAGGTGACCTCGTACCCGATGAAGTTACTATACAAATGCTACAAGAAGAAGTTGAAAAGAACCCTAATGCCGAAGGCTTTATCTTCGACGGCTTCCCTCGTACTATTGCACAAGCTGAGGCACTTGATGCTTTCTTAGAAAGTAAAGGTATGCGCATTCACGGTACTCTTGCCTTGGAAGCTGATGACGAGGTACTCATCAAACGATTGGTAGAGCGCGGTAAAGTGAGCGGTCGCACTGATGACCAAGACGAAGAGAAAATACGCAACCGTTTCACTGAATATAACGAAAAAACAGCTCCTCTTATCACTTTCTATCAAACGCAAGGTAAATATCACACGATTAATGGTATAGGTACTATCGAAGAAATTACCACCCGCCTTTCTGAGACTATCGACAAAATTAAAGCTGAATAATCCCCAATGACCGAAGGCAATTTCACCGACTACGTAAAGATATACGTCGCCTCTGGCAAAGGAGGCGCAGGCTCTATGCACCTACACCGCGAGAAGTTCGTACCCAAAGGAGGTCCTGATGGAGGCGATGGCGGTCGTGGAGGGCATATCATCTTGCGTGGCAATAAGCACCTTTGGACGCTCATACACTTCAAGTTCCAACAGCACTTTCGTGCCGAACACGGTGAAGCCGGAGGAGCCAACCGTAGTTTTGGTGCCGACGGTAAAGATATCACTTTGGAAGTCCCCTTAGGAACCATTGTTAAAGATGCTGAAACCGAGGAAGTACTCTTTGAAATTACTGAAGACGGACAAGAAGTCATCGCTTTGCGCGGTGGCAAAGGTGGGTTAGGCAACTGGCATTTCCGCACAGCTACCAACCAAACCCCGCGCTACGCCCAACCAGGTCTCCCTGGTGAAGAACGCGAATTGCTTTTAGAGTTAAAAGTGTTAGCCGATGTAGGTTTTGTAGGCTTCCCCAATGCGGGCAAATCTACATTGCTATCGGTAATTACTTCTGCTAAGCCAAAAATAGGCGATTATCCATTCACAACTCTCAAACCCAACTTGGGTATTGTGCAAAACCGCGATTACCAATCGTTTGTAGTAGCCGATATACCTGGGATTATAGAGGGAGCTGCCGAAGGCAAAGGCTTGGGGCATTACTTCTTGCGACATATAGAGCGCAACTCGGTATTGCTATTTCTCATTCCCGCCGACAGCAAGGATATCATAGCCGAATACCACATCTTGCTAAATGAACTCAAAGAATACAATTCTGAACTATTAGACAAAGACCGCCTCATAGCCATTTCAAAATCGGATATGTTAGACGACGAGCTCACCGAAGCCATTCGACAAGAAGTAGCAACAGGATTAGGCGGTACGCCTTTCTTGTTTATCTCGTCGGTGTCGGGCAAAGGCATTCAGCAACTGAAAGACAAACTTTGGGAAATGATACAATAATATAAAAAGTCAGCTTTTATAGCTGACTTTTTATATTATTCAATTCCTTATAACGACTGCTTTCACATCAATAAATTTTAGGGTTCCACTGCTCGGGGTATTTAGGAGTAATATCCTTATAAAAGTTCTGTATTTCCTCCATTATTTGCTCTTGCGGGAGCGTTTGTAAGTCCTCTAAGCTAATGGTCTTCCCGATGTATATCATTTTCTTCTTAAAATCACCAGCACCTAAAACTATGGGTACTTGGGCAGAAAGAGCTATATGATAGAAGCCTATACGCCACTTGTTCACCTTAGAACGCGTTCCCTCAGGGGTTACTACCAAGCTAAAGTCTTCTTTCTTAAAGAGTTCAGTAACAAATTCTATCAAGTGATTGCGCTGTGAACGATTGATGCCAATCCCTCCTAACTTGCGCACTAACCAGCCGTACCACGCTTTAGTATGTGCATCTTTTATAATGAGTTTAATCGGTTTTTCCATCTTCCAATAAGCCAAGATACCCAAAACAAACTCCCAATTAGTAGTGTGTGGTGCTACTACTAACACACAGCGGTTTAAGGTTTTCAAATCACCTTGTAATTCTATCTTCCACCCCATTAGCCATAAGACAAAGGAGCCAATCCATTTTTTCATCTTTATTCTATTTGTAACTCGCTTCTACGCGTAATATTTTCTATTTCACAACCAGTATTGGTATATTATAATCACTACAAAATTGCCTGTCGTGCTACGACTGTCCGCCGTGTTACGGCTACCCGTCGTGCTACGACCGTGTTACAACGTATCTTTCAAAAGTAAACCCATAAGCGTGCCGTTCGTCTTTTTCAAAACGCTCAGAGGCTACTAACTCCCATTCTTCACGGTTAAACTCAGGAAAGAATACATCAGCTTCGGCAAAAGTGTGATGTACCCGTGTGAGTTCTATCACATCGGCAAAGGGGAGGGTTTGCGCATAGATTTCTCCACCACCTATCACGTAAGGGTTAGGGTCTATTGTCAAAGCCTTTTCTATCGCCTCTTCAACTGAAGAAACCACCACAGCACCCTCTTTCGCATACCCTTTCTGACGCGTAATAACAATATGTATACGGTTAGGCAAAGGTTTGGGGAAAGTCTCGAAAGTCTTCCGCCCCATTATAATGCAGTGTCCCGTCGTGAGGCGTTTGAAATGCTTAAAATCTTCAGGCAAATGCCATAACAGTTGGTCACCTTTACCAATAGCGTTATTCTCGGCAACAGCAGCTATAAGAGTTATCATATTTAGTGAATAGTGAAAAGTGAACAGTTAAAAGTTTGTAGACGACGTATTGGTTTGCTCGTTATCTTTCTCAGCCTGTTCAGCTGCCAATTCACGTTTTGCTTGTTCCTTTTGTGTAGCAAGCTCTTTTTCTACTGCGACTTCCATCTTTATAAGTTTCTTCTGTTGAGCTGCTATCAGTTGTTCGCGTTGCTTTTCTTGCCATTCCTTCCCTAAGAAGCGATGCAATACAAATACATTTATAGCGTGCCACAGCCAGATGAAAAGCCATAAGAGTATCGCCCACAAATACCAATTATAGGTCGCTCCGTAGTCTAATACCTTATTGGCTACTACAAAAAAGATAGAGCCTAACACAAAGACAAAAAAGTGAAGATATAACAATCGTTTCTGTTTGAGACGATTTTCAGCATTTTTGAAAAGTTCATATTGTTCGGGAGTGAGTTGAGTGTCTGCCATTCTATTATCTGTTTTTAAGATTTTGGGGCAAAAGTAAGAAAAATATGCTATCTACGAAAGAATTATACACTATTTATATTATTTTTGTCACTTCTCATCTGCTTATCTGCTATTAATAAAACGCCTGTGTACCTCACATAAATTTGCTAATTAATTTACCAGCCCTACTACGACTGCTCCGTCACGCTATAACCTCACATTATCTCCATCATTCGTCATTCGTCACTCGTCATTTCTTCCCTTTTTCGTCATACTCCTATTCCCTAAGACCCCACACCTCGCCATTTTCTTATTTCCCAATTTACTAATTACCTAATTTCTCTTCCTCATTTTCTCATTTTCAAATTTGCTAATTCTCTAATTATCCCTTCTCCTTTCCGTCATACTCCCCCCTAGTGCCTATGGTCTAAGGCCTATCACCTCTTCCTCTTTCTTTCGCCTCAAAACCCTGTTTTTAACATTTTTAGCACTGTTGTATTATATTATTAATCAATTATTTATACACCC
>NZ_KB291493.1:69737-72446 GCF_000318315.2 Capnocytophaga sp. oral taxon 324 str. F0483
AACCCCTCTCAACTCTCTTCCGAAATTTTCCGTTCCCTTCCGATAGCTCAAATATATCACTTTTTGCGACACACATTTTGCCAAAGTTGATTATTTCTGGTATTATTGGTATTATCGGCATTTCCAGTATTAATTATGAGCATTGTTATATTTATAACATCTCCAACCCCCTTTGTATAAAACCCCTTTTTTATTTTTATAGAAGCAAAAATGCTCTTACTTTTGCAATTTAATTCAGAGTATACTATGAATCAAAAGGTAAAACGTGATGCACCCTGCACTTAACCAAAGTTTCAAACTTTGAGAATCTCAGAGCCTTTTCAAACAAATATTAAAAATAAATGAACTATGTCAGAAAATAAAAAATCCTTCGGTCAAACACTCAAAACTTTCTCACCCAACTTCTGGGTAGCAAGTTTCCTCCAACTGATGGAACGTTGGGGCTTCTACGGTATCTTTACCCTTCTTCCCTTGTATTTAGTAGCTTCAACTGACCAAGGCGGATTAGGTCTTTCGCATACCGAAAAAGGAAGTATTATAGGCAACGTAACCGCTATACAGTACTTTTTGCCACTCGTTTTTGGCGTGATAGCCGACCGTATAGGCTACAAACTCTCTTTAGTCATTTCTTGTACTATAATGGCGATAGGCTATTACCTAATGGGTGAAGTAAACACCTATTGGTCGATGTATATGATGTTCCTCTTTGCCGCCGTTGGAGGGGGCTTCTTCAAACCCGTTATCAACGGTACCGTTGCCCGCAATACCGATGAAAGCACCAGTACAATGGGCTTCGGTATCTTCTATATGATGGTAAACGTCGGAGGCTTCTTAGGTCCTGCAATGTCGTCTTACCTACGCACTACCCTCGGTTGGCGCATTATCTTCCTACAAGCTGCGGTGGTAATGGTTATCAACCTGCTGGTAGTTTTATTCTTTTTCAAAGAACCTAAAATGGCACAACGCGACAGCAAACCTATCCTCACCGAAATCAAGGAATCCATAATGCACATTATAGAGGCACTCAAAGACCGTCGCCTTACCATATTGCTCATACTGATGGTCGGCTTTTGGACGATGTTCAACCAGCTGTTCTACACCCTGCCTAATTTTATCGAAGATTGGGTAGATTCCTCCAAAGTAAGTGCGTGGATTAACCATCATTTGCCTTTCTTAGGCACTATTCTCACCGAAAAAGGACAAGTAAAAGCCGAATGGTTCATCAATATCGATTCGTTTATGATTATCTTCTTTCAGGTAGTTGTATCCTATTTCGTAACCAAAATGACTCACGTAAGCGCAATGATTCGCGGTACGATTATCGGAACCATAGGGGTAACGCTCACTTTTATGTTCAATAATGTGTGGTTTACCATTATAGGCACTATGATTTTCTCCATAGGCGAAATGGCTGCTAGCCCTACGCTTTCAGCTTTTATAGCTCAAATCACCCCTAAGGGGAAGGAAGCCCTCTATCAAGGCACTTATTTCTTGCCTGTGGCGGTAGGTAATTATATTGCAGGGCTTATTTCTGGTGATTTATACGAAAAATGGTCTGATAAATATACTTTACTAAAAACCGAACTCACAAATAAAGCCATTGCAATGCCTGAAAACCTCACTAAAAAGGAATATTTCGATTTGGCAAGTCAGAAGTTAGGTCTCAATCAGTCTCAAATCACCGATTTGCTTTGGAATACTTATAACCCCAACAAAATGTGGTATCTTATTTGTGGAATAGGGGTCTTTGCTGCCCTATCACTATATGCCTATAACAAAATAATGGTAAGAAAAGAATCAATTTAATAAATCTAACTTTTTTCTTACTCTTACGTTAAACTCCGCTCTCGTTGCCTTTACCTCTCTGAGAAAGCCATCGAGAGCGGACTTTTTTTCGTCTTACCGTAGCCTTAGATTCGAATAACTGTCGAATAACCTCTTGATTTTTAGCCATATTTCACCTGCCATACCTTTTACCTTTTTCCTTATTTGTTAAATTGCTAATTACGCCGTACCTTTGCACCTTGAAATTAAAAGTTAAACTTAAAAACAAAACACTATGGATTTTTTAAAATTAGCACAAACCCGCTATACTACTAAACATTACAGCTCTAAACGTGTGAGCGATGAAGATATCGCTAAGCTCAAAGAGATATTACGCCTCGCTCCTTCGTCTATCAATTCACAGCCTTGGCAATTTGTTTTCATAAGTGATGAAGCTACTAAGGAAGCATTCGCCAAAGTATCGCTTACCAACGAAGAACGCGTTAGAAAAGCAAGTCATTTAGTGGTATTTATGGCGAATAGCGCTTTGCCTTCATTTGAAGAAAAGCTCGTTAAAGCAGCTACTGAAATGGGACGACTTGGGTTTTATCAGAAAATGCAGAAACCCAAAGGTGATGTAGGACTCTATGCGTGGATAAACAACCAAGTGTACATCGCATTAGGCTTTTTTCTCAGTGCTTGTGCTTCTATGGGTATCGATAGTACTCCTATGGAAGGTATTGTCAATACTGAGTACGACAAGCTTCTGAATGAACCTCAATACACTACGCTCTTCGCGGTGGCGATAGGTTATCGCGACCCTGAGGACAGCAATCAGTTGCACTTGCGCCCAAAATCACGCTTGCCGTTAGAAGAGGTAGTAAAGGATTTTAAATTATAATTAGAGTCGTAAACATTGCCAAAGTTTGTAACCAAAACTGTAAG
>NZ_KB291494.1:0-20538 GCF_000318315.2 Capnocytophaga sp. oral taxon 324 str. F0483
TGCGAGCCGCACGGGCAGATAGAGAAAAGACGAAGGAAGGGTGGGGGTACGTTGAGGTTAAGAGGGGGATTAAATTAAGGTAAAATGAATTTTTTACTTATTTATGTCTCTTTTTGGAGTTTATTCACTATTTTTGCACCCGATTTTTGGATAAAATATTAGTAAGAATAAAAAGAATCTTATTAATATTCATTGTGGTAGCGCTGTTGCTTACAACTTATGGTTGTTAGTATGTAAGCACTTACGAAGAATGTTCGACCAAGAAGGTAACAATATCAATAATAGAGAACTCGCTACTAATTATACCCTTAAAAAAATAGCAAATCAGCAAATTTGTCAATTAGCAAATTAACTTTATGTCTTTACAACAAGAAATACAAAAACGCCGTACCTTCGGCATCATCTCTCACCCCGACGCGGGAAAGACAACCCTTACCGAAAAACTCTTACTCTTCGGGGGGGCTATCCAAGAAGCTGGTGCGGTGAAATCGAATAAAATAAAGAAAGGAGCTACCTCCGACTTTATGGAGATTGAACGCCAACGCGGGATTTCCGTAGCTACTTCGGTGCTGGCTTTTAACTACAAAGAGCATAAAATAAACATCTTAGATACCCCCGGGCACAAGGATTTCGCCGAGGATACCTTCCGCACTCTCACGGCTGTGGACAGTGTAATCGTGGTTATTGACGTTGCCAAAGGGGTGGAAGAGCAAACCGAAAAACTCGTTGAGGTGTGCCGTATGCGTAATATTCCTATGATTGTGTTCATTAATAAGTTAGACCGTGAGGGGAAAGACGCCTTCGACCTGTTGGACGAAGTAGAACAGAAGTTGGGCTTAAAGGTTACTCCGCTGAGTTTCCCCATAGGGATGGGGTATGATTTCAAAGGGATTTACAACATCTGGGAGAAGAATATCAACCTTTTTTCAGGCGACAGCCGTAAGAATATAGAGGAGACTATTGCCTTCAACGATATTAACAGTCCTGAATTAGAGAAGATTATATCCGAACAATCTGCCGAGAACCTCCGTTCCGATTTGGAGTTAGTGTATGAAGTATATCCTAAATTCGATAGAGAAGCCTACCTCAAAGGAGATCAACAACCTGTATTTTTTGGCTCGGCATTGAACAATTTTGGGGTAAGAGAACTCTTGGATTGTTTTGTGGAAATTGCTCCTTCGCCACGCCCGAAAGCCAGTGAAGAGCGCATCGTAAACCCTGAAGAACCTACTTTTACGGGCTTCGTTTTCAAGATTCACGCAAATATGGACCCTAACCACCGCGACCGTTTGGCGTTTGTGAAAATTGTTTCGGGCACTTTCGAGCGTAACAAACCTTATTTACATACGCGTTTGGGTAAGAAGTTGAAGTTCTCCAGTCCGAATGCTTTCTTTGCCGAAAAGAAAGAAGTAGTGGATATCTCGTATGCGGGGGATATTGTAGGATTGCACGATACGGGGAACTTTAAGATAGGCGATACACTCACCGAAGGTGAAGTATTACATTTTAAGGGGATACCGAGCTTCTCTCCTGAGCACTTCCGCTACATTAACAATGCTGACCCACTGAAATCTAAACAATTAGAAAAAGGTATCGACCAGCTAATGGACGAAGGGGTGGCACAGCTCTTTAAGTTAGACTTCAACGGTCGCAAAGTAATTGGGACGGTAGGAGCACTCCAATACGAGGTAATTCAGTATCGATTAGAACACGAGTATGGGGCAAAGTGTAGTTATGAAAACTTCCCTATTTATAAAGCTTGTTGGGTAGAGACACCTGAAAACCCCAAAGATGCTGAGTATCTTGATTTCTTACGCGTAAAACAGAAGTTCTTAGCACGCGATAAGCAGAATCAGTTAGTCTTCTTAGCCGACTCAGCTTTCTCTATTGAGATGGTAAAACAAAAATATCCGAACTTAAAGTTGCACTTTACATCGGAGTTTGAGTAAGAAGAATTATTGATATACATAAAGTATCAGAATAGAAAAAGTTTCCTCATATTAAAATGTAGGAAACTTTTTTTGTTTATAAAGTTTATTTGCTGTACTTTTGCACCCGCAAAAAACAAAATGATGAAATACACTTTATTTATAATGCTCTTGGCTATTGCAACACCTATTTTTCCTCAGGAGGTGGAGAATGACACATTGCAGGAACTTCCTAAGACAGGAATAAAAGCCGATAGAAGAGCCCAGTTAGAGAGGGCTATTTCTAAGCTATGGGAGCTTGACCGAGAAGACCAAAGAGGTACTTTTAAATTTGTGGATTACTTACCTATGTACGTAATGCCTTTCCGTTTTACGGATAAACCTACGGAACAGCCTATAAGTTTGAACCCCGACCGCCCTATACCTGAATGGCGCGACTACCAGCACGTGGAGGTAAAATTTCAAGTGAGCTTAAAAGCTAAGATTATGCAAGATGCTTTTGGGAAGGGTGATGTGTGGGTAGCTTTCACTCAGCAATCGTATTGGCAGATGTACAACGGTGAGCTTTCACGTCCGTTTAGAGAAGTGAATTACGAACCTGAATTGATATTTACTTATCCGCTGAACCTCTCGGTGGGGAATTTTAAAATGAAAATGGCAGGACTATCCGTAAACCACCAATCTAATGGTAAAGAAGCGGCACATTCCCGCAGTTGGAACAGAATTATTTTATCAGGTATTTTCCAATGGAATGATTTAATGATTATCAGCCGTTTCTGGTGGCGTTTCTCAGAAAAGGCAAGAGAAGATGACAATCCCGATATTGAGAATTATATAGGACGTTGTGAATTGGGTATTGCTTACCCCTTCCGTAAAAGTGTTTTTAATTTGCAAGTGAGGAATAATTTAAATTTTAATCATAATCGCGGACACGTAGAGCTGAACTGGGTATATCCGCTGAGTCGCGACCTGCGTATTTTGTTGCAAGCCTCTCACGGTTATGGAGATTCCCTTATCGATTACAATTACAAACAAACTATTGTGGGAGTAGGCTTTACTTTCTTGAGTCTTTAAACAGATAAGAAGTAAGAGGTAAGAGGTAATAAAGGAAACTTTTTTTGTTTATTAAGTTTTTTTGTTATACCTTTGCCCCCGAATTTAAAGATGAGAGAGATGAAAGAAGAAATCGTGAAAAGAGCCTTAAACGACTTTATACAGTATGGGTTTAAAACCTTTACTATGGATGATTTGGCTAACAAAATGGGGATATCTAAAAAGACGCTTTACGAGTATTTTCCTTCTAAAAACGACTTGGTAGAAACTACATTAGATTACGCTTTAGAGATAAGTTGTAAAAATGCAGATATTTTTGTACAAGGAGAAGGTTCGGTGATAGAAAATGTATACCGTAACCAAAAAAAGGTTCAAGAAGTTTTTAACATCAATAGCGACCGTCCTATTTGGGAATTGAAGAAATACTATCCTAAAACATACGAACGTATGAATGTAGAGACTGCCAAGGCAGATGCGATTTTTATAGATAAAGTAATGGAAAGAGGTATACAGGAGGGACTTTTTAGAGAAGATATCAATCTTAAATTCTTTAAGATTTTCTATACGGCTGTACAACGAATGAAAGCACAATCGGAGTTATTTCCTGAAACTGAGTTTTCTTTTTGGGAAACTATTTATACTATTATAGAGTATTTTTTCAGGATACTTGTGAATGAAAAAGGGCTAAAAGAATTGGAACGAGTGCTTAAGGAGGTAAAAGGTAAAAGATAAAAGATAAAAGGTAAGTTTAATATTATAATACTAAAAATGCCAATAATACCAATCATCAGAGATGAAAAAGTAAGGTCAGCGAGAGATGGGTATCTGAATAAATAAAGTAAAAAAAAGTTATAACAGAATTAAAAGGACAATATAAATAAGCCTATTAGGCAATAGAATTATTATGAGAAAAATCATTACGAGTGCTTTGTTGTTCCTCAGTTTTATGAGCTTTGCACAGCAAAAAGAATTGACTTTAAAAGACGCTATTCGTTATGCTTTAGAGAATAAAGCGGACGCTGAGAAAGCGCGATTGGAAGTAACCAAAAGCGAATACAAAATACAAGAAGTACGCGCTAACGCACTGCCTAGTATTTCGGCTTCGGGCGGTATGGTGTACAATCCTAAGTTACAAGCTACTTATATTGATGGAAGTGCTTTTTCTTTTCTTGGAGCACCTTCGGGACCTATGAAAATGGAAATGGGGCAAAAATGGTCGGCTAATGCTGAAGCAAAACTTACCCAAGTGTTGTTTAATCAAACGGTATTTATGGGCTTGAAAGCGGCTCGTACGACACGTGAGTTTTATATGCTTAACCAACAGCTTACCGAGAATGAAATCATTGAGAAAGTAGCACAAGCCTACTACCAAGTATACCAAACCCGACAAACATTAGAAAATATAGAAAGCAATTTGGCTCTTACCGAGAAAACGGCTAATGTTGTAAAAGGGTTAAACCAATCGGGGTTGTCAAAGAAAATAGACGTTGACCGCACTACTGTGGCTGTAAATAATCTCAAATCGGCACGCCAACAAGCCCTTAATGGAGTACAACTCTCGGAGAACGCGCTTAAATATATGATAGGTATGCCGATGAGTGAAGTAATTACTTTGCCTAAAGAAGGCTTTGAAGCTAATTACGATTTGGCTTTTGAGAAAGGTAATAGCAATACTCGTATAGAGCTACAAGTACTCGAAAAACAAAAGCAACTCCTTGACCTCAATACTAAAGTACAACGTGCAGCACTTTATCCATCATTAGCGTTGCAGGCTACTTATGGTTATTTGAGTATGGGACCTAAAACACCGATTATTTACGGCAAAAAAGATAAAGTGTACGGAGCTGACTATTCGGCTATTACATTGGGAGTGAATATACCTATATTTTCGGGTTTCGGTACACGTGCTAAGATACACCAAGCACAGATAGAAAGTCAAGCGCTTGAAGCGACCCTTAAAGACACCCGTTTGGCAATGGATTTGGCTTATGAGAATGCCCACAGTCAGCTTACTAATAACCTTCTTACTATTGATTCACAAAAGGAGAATGTAAAGCTTGCAGAAGAGGTATTGCTCAACACCCAAAACAACTACCAACAAGGTTTGGCTTCCCTTACAGATTTATTGGAAGCAGAACGCTCTTTATCGGATGCTAAGAACAATTACACCAATGCTTTGTTGGACTACAAATTAGCAGAAATACAGTTGCTAAAATCACAAGGGAAGTTAGAGACAATGAAATAAGAAATCCCATAATATCTATATAAGAAAGAGACAGTACTTTTAATATTGTACTGTCTCTTTTATTTTGTTATTTGTATGTTACTTTTTCAAGTGCTCAGCTATAAGCTCTAATTCTTGGTACCACTCTTCTCCAAACTTTCTAATAAGAGCCTCTTTTACGAATTTGTAGATAGGCACTTGTAACTTTTTACCCAAGACACAAGCATCATCGCATATAGGACTCCAACGATGATAATTGACTGCTGTGAAGGAGCTGTACTCTTGTAATCGTATAGGATATAGGTGACACGATATAGGTTTCTTCCAGTCTATTTTTTTATCGTTATATGCTTGCTCGATAGCACAAAGAGCCCAACCTTTTTCATTGCGTACTACATAAGCACATTCGCCTCCATTGATGAGCGGAGTTTCCCATTCGCCGTCTTCTCCTTTGATGTATACTCCTTGCTCCTCAATAGCTGTACGACCTTCTTCGGTAAGGTAAGGAGCTACTTCGGGATAAATGCGCTTCATCACTTTTAGTTCGCTTTCTTCTACGGGTGCTCCTGCATCACCTTCTATACAGCAAGCACCTTTACAAGCATTGAGATTGCATACAAAATCGCAATCTATGATATCTTCCGAAATAATGGTATTGGCTACTTGTATCATATTTTAAACGGCTTTAATAGCTTTTTCAAAAGGAATGCGCTGAGTAATACTTCTGCCCAAAGTTACCTCATCAGTGTATTCGAGTTCGCCTCCTACGGCTATGCCTCGGGCAATGGTAGAAATGGTGATATGGTAAGGCTCTACTTGTTTGTAAATATAGAAATTGGTAGTATCGCCCTCCATTGTATTGCTCAGAGCGAGGATTAACTCAGTTACTTTACCTGTCTTTACTTTTTCTATCAGTGAGGCAATGTGTAGATTGGAAGGAGCGATGCCATCGATAGGGGATATTTTGCCTCCTAAAACGTGATACTGACCAAAGAATTGCCCTGTGTTTTCTATTGCCATTACATCTCTAAAATCTTCTACAACACAAACGACTCCCGTATCACGCATAGGGTTAGCACATATCTCACATAAATCTACATCGGAGATGTTGTGGCAGTTTTTACAGTACTGGATATGGGTGCGTAAAGCCACAATAGCTTGTGCTAATTGTAGTGATTGCTCTTTGGGTTGTTTGAGCAGGTGCAAGGCTAAACGCAAAGCCGTACGTTTGCCTATACTAGGCAATTGTGCTATTTCGTAGACGGCGTTTTCTAAGAGTTTAGATGAGAAGTCCATTTTAGGAGATAATAGTAGTTAGGGGTTAGATAGTTTGTGAGCAACTTTGGTGCAAGCCTCGTCAATAAGCTGATAGACGTTTTCGAAATCAGCTTCTGTGCCGTAATAAGGGTCGGGGATTTCGTGTTGTGTCATTCCACCCAAAGCATCAGCTAAGAAATGTACTTTAGCACGCTCTTTTTCGTTCTTAGCAAGCCGGATAACGTTTTGGTAATTGCTTTTATCCATTACGAAAATATAATCGAAAAGGGCAAAATCTTTGGCTGAGAACTGACGACCTCTAAGCATAGAGATATCTACTCCGTGTTTTTTGCCAGAGGCGATAGAACGAGTGTCAGGAGCATCGCCTACGTGATAGTTGGAGGTACCAGCTGAATCTACTTCAAAGTTATCGGAAGGGAGTTTGCTCCTCATCACGCCTTCGGCTAAAGGAGAGCGGCAAATATTGCCTAAGCAAACCATTAGTATTTTCGTTTTTTTCATATATTAAAAGAGATAAGGCTTACGCCTTAGAAATTAAACAAAGAGATTATTGGTTTTAACTTAGCCAAAGTGTGAAACTTTAGCTAAGTGTGTGACACAAAAATGTTAATTGTTACTTGTCAATTGTTAATTGAAATAGAGTCCTAATTTATCAATGTATTGCCATACTTTTTCGGGGAGGAGCGGGCGTATATTGTGTCCAGATTTGATTTCTTCACGGATAAAGGTGGCTGAGAGTTCGATGATAGGGGCGGGTACACGGGTGATATGCGGGTGCTCAGTTAAAGCTTCGGGCACTGTACCTTCTGAAATACGAGGATAGACATAAATAGGGTAATTTGCTAAAATATGCTCGTAGTTCTTCCATTTGTGAAAGCTTTTTAGGTTGTCTTCCCCCATAATTAGGGCAAAGTTAGTATTAGGGTGTTTTTCCTCTAAATAGGCTAAGGTATTAACTGTGTAATTAGGTTGTGGCAAGTGAAACTCGATGTTTGAGGCGCGTAACTTGGGATAGCTCTCTATTGCCAAATTGACCATTTCCAATCGCAAGTGATTGTCTAATAACGATTGTTTTTCTTTAAACGGATTTTGAGGTGTTACCACAAACCACAGTTCGTTCATTGCACTGTGTTCTACCAAATGATTGGCGATAATGAGATGCCCTATATGAATAGGGTTAAACGAGCCAAAGAATAAGCCTATTTGTTTTTTCATCGGTTGATAAAATCGGTTACTATGCGCTCAGCCTCTTGTAGGGCTTGTTGTAGATTATCGTTTTTGATAATCACATCAAACTGATGAGCAGTTGCCATTTCTTGTTCGGCTTTGTTGAGACGCATTTGTATTTTCTCCTCTGTTTCGGTCTTACGGTTGCGCAAGCGTTCTTCTAAGGCAATAAGGCTTGGCGGTTCAACAAATACTGCTAAGGTTTGCTCTGGATATTGTTGTTTGAGGCGGAGACCTCCTGCGACATCAATATCGAATATCACATTCTTTCCCTTTGCCCATAGGCGTTCTACTTCTGATTTTAATGTGCCGTAATAACAACCTGTGTATACCTCTTCCCATTCCATAAATTCGTTGTGCTGAACACGTTTTTTGAATTCATCAGCAGAAAGGAAATAGTATTCTTTGCCGTGTTGTTCTTCACCACGAGGAGCACGAGAAGTAGCCGAAATAGAAAAGGCTAAGTTTAGTTTTTTGAGCGAGAGTAAATGCCTCACTATGGTAGTTTTGCCGCTCCCAGAAGGAGCTGAGAAAATAATTAGTTTGTTCATTTTTTAATTAGCAAATTGGTAAATTAGCAGGTTATAATACGTTTAGAACTTGTTCTTTAATCTTTTCGAGTTCGTCTTTCATTTGGACTACTAACTGTTGCATAGGGGCGAAGTTAGCTTTTGAACCTAAGGTATTGATTTCTCTGCCTATTTCTTGTGCAATAAAACTCAATTTACGTCCGTTAGAATCTTCGCTGTGAAGGGTTTCGAGAAAATAGTCTAAGTGTTTTTTGAGTCGGATTTTTTCTTCTGTGATGTCCAATTTTTCTAAGTAGAAAATGAGTTCTTGCTCAAAGCGGTTGGCGTCTACATTTTGGATATCAGCTACCGCTTTTTCCAAGCGTTCGCGAATGAGCGCTAAGCGTTCACTGTCGAGAGCTTGTACCTCTTGCAGTAAGCTATCGATGTTACTAATACGCAAAACGAAGTCTTTTTCTAAAACTTTACCTTCTTGAATGCGGAAGGATTGCAAATCGGTAATGGCGAGGCTGATATGTTCGAAAATAGCTGAAAGTTCTTCTTCGGAAACGCTTTCGGTAGTGGTTTGTAAGGCATCGGGCATACGTACTGCCATTTTTAGCAGTTCGGTAAGGTCACCATCAACAATGGCACGCATTTGCTCGATATAGGATTTTACGATATTAGGATTGATTTTAGAGGGGGTTTGTGTGCCTGTATTTTCTACAAAGATACTAAAATCTACTTTCCCGCGTAAGAGCTGCTCGGCAATGAGTTTACGGAAATCGAGTTCTTTTTCGCGATACGCTTGCGGAATACGTGTATTGATATCAATACTCTTACTGTTTAGGGATTTGATTTCTATACTAATATGTTTATCGGTGAGAGATAGTACGCTCTTGCCAAAGCCTGTCATTGACTGTATCATAATATCGTTTTTGAAAATAAGTGCAAAGGTATAAAATAATTAGTAATTGACAATATTTGTGAGGTGAGTATGTTTATAAAATTTCATCAAGACTTTTATTTCATCAATACGTTTGGTTTGTATCGGTGAATTAAGAATCGCAAATAACAAATAACGGAAATAATGCTAATGTTGGTTAGAATTAGCAAAGCTAATCAAGAGTTGAACTAAATTATTGATTATAAACCTCCCCCCAGCCCCCTCCAAAGGGGGAGATGTGACGCAAAAACGACTATGAGGTTGTAAATCAGAGACAATCATTTCTGAAACCTTTATTCACATTAGCAATTAGCTGTTTATTGATACGTTTTATAAGATCTGCACCTTCGTAAATGAAACCTGTATAGAGCTGGATAAGTGAGGCTCCTGCTTCTAACTTTTCGAGGGCATCGGTTTCACTAAATATTCCTCCAACGCCAATGATGGGAAATGCGTGGTTGCTCTTTTCACTTAGAAAACGTATTACCTCAGTGGAGCGATTTTTTAGAGGTTTCCCACTAAGTCCGCCGGTTTCTTTTTGATTATCGGATACTAACCCTTCTCTACCAATCGTGGTATTGGTAGCAATTACGCCTGCAATATGAGTTTCTTGTACGATTTCAATAATATCTAACAGTTGTTCGTCGGTAAGGTCAGGGGCGATTTTTAAAAGGATAGGCTTAGGGTTTTTATGAGTTAGGTTTGTGTTTTGCAAAGTGCTTAAAAGCTGTTTTAGAGGTTCTTTTTCTTGTAATGTACGCAAATTTGGAGTATTGGGAGAACTTACATTTACTACAAAATAATCGACATAATTGAAGAGTTGTTCAAAACAAATCAGGTAGTCGTTTACGGCTTCTTCATTTGGGGTGGTTTTATTTTTACCAATATTTCCTCCTATCAGTACATTGGTATTCTTTTTAAGGCGCTTTACAGCAGCTTCAACTCCTTCGTTGTTAAAGCCCATACGGTTTATAATTCCTTGGTCTTCTATGAGTCTGAACAATCGCTTTTTTGGGTTCCCTGGTTGTGGTTTAGGGGTAATGGTTCCAATTTCGATAAAACCAAAACCTAAATTGGCTAATTCTTTGTACAATTTAGCATCTTTATCTAAACCTGCGGCTAATCCTATGGGATTTTTGAAGTGTAGCCCAAAGACTTCGCGATGTAGAGAAGGGTGTTCCACATTGTATATTTTGCGAATGAGCAAAGGTACTAAGGGGATTTTGTGAATAAACTTTAAGTATTTAAATGTAAAGTGATGAGCTTTCTCGGGGTCGAGACTGAAAAGGAATGGGCGAATGAATAGCTTATACATATCTTGGAATTTGAGAAAAAGGGTTAAGATTAGGGTTGTGCCATAAAATTGCGCAAGGCTTCTATGGTCTCGGCTTCGTTCTCAATATATACTAAATGTCCGCCTGAAAGCAGGGTATAGCTTGCACCTGCTTTTTGGGCTAATGCTATCAAACTATCGGAAGGGATAAGAGCGTCTTTTTTACCCATAATGATATGCTTTTTAGCGGTTAGTTGTTCGAATAGTTCAGTGCGGTCGGGGCGTTGTTTCATTCCTAAGGAAGCTGCTTTGATACCTTCGTTAGGGGTGCGCATTGCTATATCGATTAGTTTGTTGAGCGCGGATTTCATCAGCGTTTTGTTTTCGTCGCTAAATAGGTTTGTAACGGCAGTGCGTACGAAGAGTTCTTTCTCTTTATCGATTACTTTCAGCACTCGGTCTCTATTTACTTTTTTCTCTGGGGAATCGGGTAGGGTAGTGGAGTTTAACAACACTATTCCTTCTACTTTTTTGGGGAATAATTCAGCAAAAGCTAAGGCTACATAACCTCCCATTGAGTGCCCCACGATGGTGCAATGTTCTATTTCTTCTTTTAGTAAGATATCGTTTACTTGGTTTGCCATCATTTCCATTGTGTGTACTGGGGCGATAGTGGGGGTCTGCCCGTGCCCTAAAAGGTCGATGGATAGTGTGAAATATTCGGTAGAGAGAGCTCTAGTAATAGGTTGCCATATAGTATGGTCTTCTAAAAAGCCGTGAAGGAAGACAATTGTCTTATTCTTTCTTTTTCCTTCTTTTTGATAAAAAGACTGTTTCATTGTGATAATTAGTTTGTTAGGTGCTTTTTTGGGTTTGTTTTGCTATTGTTGTAAAAGCTTGATAGTTAAGAGATAGATATAGAAAGCTTATAGGAAGCTTATACGAATCTTGGACGATAGATATAGAAAAGCTATACGAATGATATAAGGTAGTAATCCCTATTCTAATTTCGTTTTATATAAGATATATTTCGTTTTGAGAGATAAAGTGCTTTTTAGAACTGTTTAATAGGAGGTTATTCTCTTGGAAAAGAGGTGTTTAGTAATCGTTCTTTACTCAGTACGACGCCTCCTTCGTCAGCTCCTTGTCCGCCTGCGTAGTTTACCCAATTAACGGTTTTCCAATGAGGGGCAACAGTAACGATGCGGGTAGAGCCAAAAGCCATATAGTAAGTAGTTTTAATGCCTTCGTGGCGGACGTCCATACCAGCTTGTATGCCTACTTTGGCGTTGGGGGTACTTGGGTCGAGACGTACCTCTACTTGCATATACACGCCTTCGACTTTGCTGGGGGTGAACTCCCCCACAGGTTTCATAAGTTTAGAACCAAAGTGGTTTACTAATATTTTGGCATCATACCATTTGCCGTCGTATTTTCCTGATTTGGCGATAGGGATAGTGGAATAGTTTTTTTCTTGTATTACTTTAATCTTCCCATTGCCTGCTTCTGTTACGATATCTTTATAATATGTAGCCGCCCACGTGATAGGGGCTTGGTCGGTAATATCAGTTTCAGGAAAATGAACTCTCCGCCATACGTTTTCACCTTTGTAAAGCACGTAGAAGCGAAAGTTTTTTACATTTATCAAAGCGTTAGGGTTCTGATTGTTCTTTTCAGAAAATAGCACCCCCCAAAGGTTGTACAATTCAAAATATCGGTTTTCGTTAGGGTACTTGCAGTAGCCTTCTTTGCCATAAAGCCCCCAATAACAACTTTTATAAATGATTTTGTTGTGATTAAGAGACGCAAAATTTAAGGCAGCCCCGATAGATATATTACCTCCTTTTTCGAACAATCTGTTGGAAGTATTACTATAACCATTGAAAATGAAGGGAGTGTTGTCACTAAAATTTGTGTCGTGCCCTGCTTCGGTATTGCGCATAGCTTGTTGTAGCATTTGTTGGGAATGCTCAGAAAGGTTATTGCTGTTGCTGTCTTTATTACAGCTTATCAGTGTAATAACCGAGAAAATGATACTATAAGAGAGAATGTTTTTCATTTGTTGTGATTATAGATTGTTGAGATATACGCGACAAAGGTACAAATAATTAATCATTTAATACTATAAGTATGATGAAAAAAATATACCTTTGCAATTTGTTAGTAATGTTGATACAAACAACGATGGGAAATATTTATTTAATACCGAACTTATTAGGGGGTGTTGCTCTTGATGTATTGCCAGCACAGGTGGCAAATGTAGTGCAATCACTTACTTATTTTGTAGTAGAAAACGAAAAGTCGGCAAGGAAGTTTATCAAGCTCGTTACTCCGGACAAGGTGCAAGCAGATTTAAAAATAGTTGTGATAGATAAGCACCATCAGGATACTGACTATCAGAGTTTTCTAACCCCTTGTATGGAAGGACACTCGATAGGGATTATCTCGGAGGCAGGTTGCCCAGGGATAGCCGACCCAGGAGCTGATATAGTGCGGGTGGCTCACCAAAAAGGACTGAAAGTGATTCCGCTGGTAGGACCTTCTTCGTTGTTACTGGCAATGATGGCGAGTGGACTTAATGGGCAGAATTTTGCTTTTAACGGATATCTCCCTATTGATAAACAAGAGCGAAAGAAGGCACTTAAAACCTTAGAGCGCAAAGCACGAGAAGGACAGTCGCAACTATTTATAGAAACGCCTTACCGCAATAAGCAGATGCTTACTGACTTGATAGAGACATTACAAGCTAATACTCTTTTATGCGTGGCTTGTGATATTACGCTTCCTACTGAAGAAATTAAAACACTCCCTGTGCATCGTTGGAAGAAAACGAATATTGATGTGCAGAAGAGACCTACTATTTTTATTATAGGGAGCTAAAATGATATGTAACTTTATAGAAAAAGGCTATCTGAGATTCTTCTCAGATAGCCTTTTTTGTAAATTCTTATTGTACTGGCATTGAAGAAACAGCTGCCGCTGTTGCAAAAACAGTAGCTAAAAGAATAAGGATAACAAGCCCAATTAAAGAGAGCACAAGCCCTGCAATGGCTAATCCTTTAGGAGTTTTAGTAACACCTATACCTGAAAGGACAAGTCCTAAAAGCCAGATAATCCACCCTAAAACAGGAACCCAACCTAAGAATACAGCTATTAAAGCTAATACGAAACCAGCGGTGCCTATTCCGTTGCTCTTAGAGGAGTTTTGAATAATGATAGTTGGGTTGTTTTCTTTAGCAGTTTGCTGTTCTTGAGAAACAGATTGCTCTTGTGTTGAAGTTGTATTTTCTTCCATAAAAAACTGAAAATTAAAATTACTCCCTACTCTGTTAAAGGCTTTTCGGGGTGTCGCCTTTTGCTATTTAAAATCGGTTGCAAAGATATGAAATATTATGATATGAAGGAAATTATTTTAACAAAAAATTAAGTTTTCTTTTATAACAAGTGTTTTTTCCACTCTTTCCAATGGTATATCTTGGCGTAGATATACAATAAAAGAGGGAAGCAGAGCAATAGAGGAGCCCATACACTGAAGCCTAAAGAGGGTTCTGAGACATCACGCAAGACGGAAGGAACTTGGAAAACTGTCCAGTCGGAAGTTACTAAAAGAGCTGTAAAAAGGTTGTTGGCGGTGTGAAACCCTAAGGCTAATTCTAAGCCATCGTCCATTAAGGTAGTGATACCTAAGAACAAGCCTGTACCTATGTAATAGATAAGCAAGCTGTATCCTAATTTTTCTACCTCGGGGTTGGCAATGTGCATTAGTCCGAAGGTGATAGAGGTAAAAAGCAAAGGAAACCACGCATTACGCATTACGAGTCCTAAGCCTTGCATTAGGTAGCCACGAAAGAATATTTCTTCAAAAGCGGTTTGCAGAGGAATGAATAGCACTACTATCACGAGTAGTTTTAAGAAAGGTATCCACTGAAAATTCCAAATATAATCATCGGGGTTAAAAAATAAGTAGTCGATACAAGTTATGCCTATGGTTACGCTTCCCCACAACAAGAAAGCAAACCAAAAACGCTTCCAACTGATACGGGGTCGCGCTGTAATAAGTGTTACCAAAGGCTGGCGATGTATGAACTTCACCCATAGTAACAATAACCCTAAGAAGATAGCAAAGACAACTAAGTTCTCAAACAAGAATTGTAATTCACCTTTTTGGGCAATTTCCGACTGTATAAGTGCAGAAGTATCAAAAAACTGTGCTGCTAAAAAGTTCAACCCTGTAAAGGCAAAGAACAGGGTTGGAACTATAATGTAAAGCCATTTAGGACTCTGTGACAATCTTCCGTTTTTAAGATACATAGCTTTATTGTGTAATGATTCCTATTTCGGCATACGATACTCTATTGGTATCATCTACAGTTTGGGTAGCGGTAAGCTTGATATAACGGGCTTTCTCGGCAGGGAAGGTAATGCGTTGTTCAATAGGATTATTCTTGATATTGCCAAATTCTCCCTCACTTAGCTTCTTCCAATGAACATTATCAGTACTCACTTCAAAAATATAATGACTGATAGTGCCTTCAGCCCAGCGGTCCTGTGAAGGCAAATAGGTAAATCCTTTTAGGTTTAACAGCTCTCCTAAATCAATAGTAATGGCAGTGGGTGTATTGCCCTTTTCTTGAGCAAACCACGTATTAGGTTTTTCATCAATTACTTTCTGGATATCAGAGGAAGCAGAAGATAACACTTTCCACTTTGCTTTGGGGATATCCAATGCGTAAGAAGCTACTTCACTGTACAATTGCTGCTTGCCGTCATAGGCTACAAATTTTAAAGAAGTAGGCTGAGTAACGGGGAAAGGAGCTGTATAACGCAACGACTGTTCAGTAGGCTGACTGCCGTCTAAAGTATAGTAAATTTCAGTTTCGGTATCAGCGGGAGTGAGGGTTATTTGACCATTCTTATCACGAGAAAGCTGAGGAGTTACCAATAACACAGGTGCATTGTATAACCCTATATTGCTAATCAATGGCGAACCTTTAGCTTCTAAAACTGTGAAACGAACCTTAGTAGCCGTTACTGATGGGAAGCGTAGTAATCGCTTGTAGCCAATAGTTGTTTGTTCATCTATAGTTTTCCATTTGCCATCTTTTTGGTATTCTAATTTAAACTTCTTTACACGTTGCCCCAATGGGATATACTCTTGTGCCATAAAGCGGTTGAAGGTAGTAGGCTTGGTAAAGTTTAGTTCTATAGAAGCTTCTGTTACTCCTTCGTCGGTTGTCCAATAGGTGTTTTTATCAGTATCGGTAGTTTTTTCAGGTTTAAATTGCTTGTTATTTTTACGAATATTAGAAGCCGTTACAGAGGCTTCAGTTACGAGGTTACGTGCAAAATCTGCTTCTATAACTTTTTTGAATTCCATAAGTCTCTTGATGTCATTTTCGTGTACTAAGCCACGTCTATCCACGGGAAGATTGAGTAATAAGTTGTAACCGCGACCTACTGAAGCGTAGTATATATCTACCATTTTTTCTAATGGACGCACTTGGTGGTCTTCTCGTGCGTGGTAATACCAACCTGGGCGAATAGATACATCAGCTTCAGCAGGAATCCAATTTACGCCATTTTCATCGCCTTCACCCAAATGATGTAAGTGGTCTTTTCCTTGTAAAGAAGGGTTAGAGGTAAAAGGATTCCAGTTAGTAGGAGTACCGAAGCCTTTTTCATTACCTATCCAGCGAATATCCGGACCTTCATCACCAAAGATAGTAGCGTTAGGCTGCAATTCGTGTACTATGGCAAATGTTTTATCCCACTGATAATAAGTATGAGCATCAATAGTACGAGTTTCGTTAGCTCCACCGTAATAACCTGAACCACCGTTGGCACCGTCAAACCATACTTCAAATATTTCACCGTAATAGGTAAGCAATTCTCGTAGTTGGTTATGGAAATAGGTTACGTAGGCTTCTCTGCCATACTCAGCGTGGTTTCTATCCCAAGGTGATAAATATACTCCAAATTTAAGTCCTGCTTTGTGGCAAGCATCGGAAAGTTCTCTAATTACATCGCCTTTACCGTTTTTCCAGGGTGAGTTTTTTACAGAGTGCTCAGTGTACTTTGATGGCCATAAGCAGAAACCATCGTGGTGCTTAGCCGTGATAATAACACCTTTCATACCAGCGTCTTTAATCACTTTCACCCACTGATTTACATCTAATTCAGTAGGGTTGAATAAAACAGGGTCTTCGCCACCTGTGCCCCATTCCATATCGGTAAAGGTGTTCATATTGAAGTGGATAAAAGCATAATATTCCATCTCGTGCCACGGTAACTGACGTGCGGAAGGAATAGCTCCCACTGACTTGGGTGCTTCAATACTTTTGCAAGCCACCATACATAAAGTGGTGGCTAATAAGACTAATTTTTTCATTGTGTACAGTATTTAAACTTCTTTGTTATAAAGTTTTCATAAGTGGTGCAAAGATATAGAATATTTTTTTACTATCAAAATAAAATTCTAAAGATTGCATCTCGTACTAATATCTCAATAAAATTATTTTAACTTTTCTCTTGTGTTACTAAATAAAAAAGAGACTATTCTCTTATGAAAATAGTCTCTTAAATGTGTTTTTCTTTTCTCTTACTGATTAGAGAACTTCTGTATCGCTTCTTCTAAAACATCATACACTCGGTCTAATTGAGCATCTGTGATGATGTAAGGGGGCAAAATGTAGATAATATTTCCCACCGGACGCAGTATTACGCCTTCTGAGATAAAGAAGTTGTACAGTTTATCCCTGAATGAGCCGTAGTAGTCAGTATTTTGAGAGGTTTTGAGGTCGAATGCCAAAATAACACCTAAGGTACGTGCATTCTCTACCGATGGATATTTCGCAATACGGGCTAAAAACTCCTGATGACGGCGTGCAATACGTTTTAAGTTGGCTTGCATTTCGTCACTTTCCAATATGCGAATAGCTTCTAAGGCAATCGCACAGCCCGTGGGGTTTGCCGTAAAGGTATGTCCGTGGAAAAGAGCTTTGTTCACGTCTTCACTGTAAAAACCGTCGAATATCTCTTGGGTAGCAGTAGTTACCGCAAGCGGAATCGTTCCTCCTGTAAGAGCTTTCGATAAGCACATAATATCGGGTTTATGAGTGAGATAGTCCGAAGCAAAAGTGCGTCCTGTACGCCCGAAGCCTGTCATTACCTCGTCGGCAATGGTAATCACACCATTTTCTTGTGCGATATGAATCAGCTTGTCTAAGGCTTCTGGTTCATAGATTTGCATTCCTGAGGCTCCTTGTACTAAGGCTTCAAATATAAAGGCGGCAGGGTGATGTTCAGCAATCACTTCTTTTAGTTTTTTAGCAGCTTCATCGCTTCCTTTTTTGGGTAACGGTATGCGCACTACTTTCAACAAATGTTCTTTAAAAGCATCAGTAAAGAATGAAATACCCGAAGCTGCCATAGCGGCAAAGGTATCTCCGTGAAATGCATCTTCAAAAGCAACTACCGTAAAGCGTTTCTCGCCTTTATTGAAAAAGTACTGTAACGCCATCTTGATACCTACTTCCACTGCTGTCGAACCGTTGTCCGAGAAGAATACTTTCTGTTGGTTTTTAGGCAGGATACTGATGAGCTTTTCAGCAAGCTCTACCGCAGGTCGGTGTGTAAAGCCACCAAAGAGCACGTGCTCTAATTGGGTGAGTTGTTTGTAGGCAGCTTGGGCTAATCGCTCGTTGCTATGCCCATAGGGGTTCACCCACCAACTGGCAATGGCATCTATGTATTCTTTGCCGTCCTCGTCCCAAAGGAGAGCATCTTTTCCTTTCACAATTCCGATAGGTTTGGCAGCCGTTTGATGTTGGGTATACGGGTGCCACAAATGTTTTTCGTCTCGCTGTTGTAAATTCATTTTTTCGATTGTATAATGGTTTTGGTTATAATATCTTTTTCTATATTCCAGCCTCTCGCCGGACTGTATTCGCGCCCGTACAAGATGATTTGCACGTGCAGTTTGTTCCATTTTTCTTTGGGAAAGAGTCGTTTGGCATCTTTCTCTGTTTGCACTACCGAACTACCGTCGGAAAGCTTCCAGCGGTGCATCAGTCGGTGTATATGGGTATCAACGGGGAAGGTCGGAATACCAAAGGCTTGTGCAAGAACAACGCTGGCAGTTTTATGTCCTACTGAGGGGAGAGCCTCTAAAGCCTCAAAGGTTTGAGGAACTTCGCCGTTGTATTTGTCTATGAGTATTTGGGAAAGCCCGTGAATACCTTTAGATTTCATAGGGGCAAGCCCTAAGGGTTTGATAATCTCCTGTATTTCCTCTACCGAAAGTAGTACCATATCATACGGATTGTCCGCCTTGCTAAATAGAATAGGCGTGATTTGGTTCACCCGTGCATCGGTAGTTTGTGCCGATAAGAGTACGGCTATCAGTAGCGTATAAGGGTCTTTGTGTTGTAGGGGTATAGTAATTTCAGGATAGATACTTTCCAGTGTATCGATGATAAAGTTTACTTTTTCAGCTTTTTTCATTTCTCTTTTCTAATAAAACAACATTCTCTACGTGGTAGGTTTGTGGGAACATATCCACGGGCTGAACTTTGGTTACTTTATAAGTTACATCAAGCAAGGAAAGGTCTCGCGCTTGCGTTGCACTATTGCAACTTACATATACTATCTTTTTGGGGGCTATTTGAAGAATTTTAGCTACTACATCTTTGTGCATACCGTCGCGAGGAGGGTCGGTGATAATCACATCAGGGGTGCCGTTTTCTTCTATAAAAGTGTCGTTGAAAATGTTTTTCATATCTCCCACGTAAAAAGTAACATTCTCAATACCATTGGCAAAAGCATTGTCTTTGGCATCTGCTATAGCTTCTGGTACAGCTTCTACCCCTATCACTTTTTTCGCTTTTTTCGCTACAAATTGCGCAATAGTGCCCGTCCCTGTATAAAGGTCGTACACTAATTCATCGCCCTTTAAATCGGCAAAGTTACGAGCTACTTGGTACAGCTTGTACGCTTGTGCCGAGTTAGTTTGGTAAAACGACTTGGCGTTGATTTTAAATCGCAACCCTTCCATTTCCTCATAAATACAGTCAGTACCTTTATAGCAAATAAGTTCTTGGTCATAAATAGCATCGTTGCCTTTGCTATTGATACAGTATTGCAAAGAGGTAATCATCGGGAATGTCTCTGCAATATGGTCGAGGAGCAGTGTAATTTTAGGGTCGTTGCGGAAGAACTGTATCACTACCATTATTTGCCCAATGGAGCTAATGCGTATCATCATAGTACGCAATAAGCCTGTTTGTTGTCTCGGGCTGTAAAAAGGCATTTCGTTCGCCAAGGCAAAACGCTTTATCTCCAACCGTATCGCGTTAGAGGGGTCGGCTTGCAAGTAACATTTGTCTATGTCTAAAATCTTGTCCCAAGCTCCTGCTATGTGAAAACCTAAGGCATTCCGATTGTCTATTTCGTCAGCTTTCTTAATTTCATCGGGAGTGAGCCAGCGCATATCCGAAAAAGAAAACTCCATTTTGTTGCGGTAGTAATAAGTCTCGTCAGAGCCTATGATAGGCATTACAGCAGGAATTTCTATCCTGCCCAACCGTACTAAGTTGTTTTCTACTTCTTTCTGCTTGTAAAATAGCTGACTTTGGTAGTTCATATCTTGCCATTTGCAACCGCCACAATAGCCAAAGTGAGAACATACGGGCGTTACTCGTTGTTCTGATAGTTGGTGATATTTAGTTACAAAACCTTCATAATAAGCCGATTTCTTCTTGGTGGTCTGCACATCTACTACATCACCAGGAATAGCGTTACTTATAAATATCACACGTCCGTCAGGGGCTTTAGCAATGCTTTTGCCTTTGGCCCCTGCATCAATCACGGTTACATTTTCAATGGTTATATGCTTATTTTTGCTCATTATGGGTGCAAAGGTACAAAATAATTGCGAATTACAAATGCTCTCATTATATTCAAACTCCCTCCAAGATTCTCCAATATTTCCACTAACCTACTAATTTTCTAATGATTCCTTCTTCTTTCCGTCATACTTCTCCCTATTGCCTATGGCCTAAGGCCTAGCGCCTTTTCTCTTTCTTTCGCCTCGAAACCCCGTT
>NZ_KB291495.1:0-848 GCF_000318315.2 Capnocytophaga sp. oral taxon 324 str. F0483
ATTATGAATAATCAAAAGTGAATAGCACGATACGGCTTACGGGCTCGTAAAGCATAATGATACCATCTATATGCCCCTTACACCAATCATAACTTGCTGTATCTGCAATAAAGTAAAATGGATTTCCTTGGTATGAAATCTTAATCCAGTCAGGTGAGGGTTGTCTCTCATACTCCAATTGCATATCGAAAGCCTTTGGATACTCACCATCATCAATAGAGCCTTGCCAATTTCCACTCCATATATCTCCACCCAAATTGTTCAAATAATTTACTCTATTGGGTTTGCCTTGATATTCGGGATAATTAGTATCTACTAAGGTACCGTATTTTATTATGTTTTTCTTGCTTTGCTCATAGGACTCCACCATTTCTTGAAGTTCTTTCTCTTCTTTAGAATCGAAATCCCAGTTATGATATTTAGTTCTTTCAAAAAATCCTTCGTTCCCTAAGAACTCAAACTTGTTATCATCGGTGAGTTTGAACGTTACCCAGTTAGGGGCAGTGTATTCATTGTGATATTCGGTAGTGTTTCCCCCCATATATCCTATATTCGCCTCAAAAGGGCATAACATATACACTTTTTGTCCCGCCCAATCGGGGTTGATTTCTGCCAAATCGATACTCATCAGGGGCAGAAAATGATTTTTGAGCCATTGTTGGTCTTTCGTAAAGATGTCTTCTGCCTTTGGGAACGCCTGTAAATGGTCGTTCAATTCTTGAATGTTTTCTCTTGATTGCATAATGATAATTATTTAAGGTTTCTGAATTTAGGACAAATTGCCATTCACCCTTACGCATACTACAAAAGCGATATTATGAATAATCAAAAGTGAATAGCACGATACG
>NZ_KB291496.1:0-7229 GCF_000318315.2 Capnocytophaga sp. oral taxon 324 str. F0483
CATTTGCTAATTACTTCGTACCTTTGCACTTTCATTACCTGTCACCTAATTAAAATGAACACTCTTAAACAATATAACACGGTTATTGAACAATGCCGTACGCTCTTTATCAACAAGATGAAAGACTATGGCTGTGCCTGGCGTATCTTGCGCCTCCCTTCTCTTACTGACCAGATTCTCATCAAAGCACAACGCATTCGAGGGCTACAAGAGAATACCGAGCATAAAATCGATGAAGACGAGACAGCCGAGTTTATAGGCATCATCAACTACGCCCTGATGGCTCTTATTCAAATAGACAAAGGAGTAGCTACCCAACCCGACCTTAGTCTCGAAGAGGCAACGGCTCTATACGACGCCAAAGTTGCCGAAGCACGCTCCCTTATGGAAGCTAAAAACCACGATTATGGCGAGGTGTGGCGCGAAATGCGGGTGAGCTCTCTTACCGACCTTATCCTGCAAAAGCTCTTGCGTGTAAAACAAATTGAAGATAATAAAGGAAAAACATTAGTAAGTGAAGGTATTGATGCTAATTATCAAGATATGATAAACTATGCAGTGTTTGCTCTCATACATTTAAACAATCAACATAACAACTAAATAACAACTTATATGAAATATCTTATCCAGCTTTGTCGCATATTATTAGGCGTTACTTTTATCATCAGTGGAATGATAAAGCTCAATGATCCTATGGGCTTTTCATTTAAATTGGAGGACTATTTTGCTCCCGATGTGCTCAATATGCCTTTTTTTGTACCATACACTTTAACTTTTGCCATTTTGGTATGTATTTTCGAAGTAGTTTTGGGGGTAACCTTATTGGTAGGCTATAAAAAGAAGCTCACTTTGTGGCTTTTGCTGGCTATGTTAGTATTCTTCGGCTTCCTTACCTTCTATTCGGCTTATTTTCACAAAGTAACTGATTGTGGTTGTTTTGGTGATGCTATCAAATTTACACCTTGGCAATCGTTTACCAAAGATATGGTACTATTAGTTTTAGCTCTCATCGTCTTTTGGGGGCAAAAATATGTACAACCCATTACCAAAGGCAATTTACCTTTATTAATTACAGTAATCTCTGTGCTTTTCTGCATAAGCTTTGTATATTACGTGTACAATCACTTACCCATAAAAGATTTTCGCCCATATAAGATAGGAACAAATATCCCCAAAGGAATGGAATTACCGCCCAATGCCGTTACTTATTATTGGACTTTCAAAGTAAACGGCAAAGAAAAAGTGATTGTAACTAAAGATGCAAGTTTCCCAAAAGTAGATGGTGAATATGTAAGCTCTACCTCTACTACCGAATTGCCTCCTATACACGATTTTTATATTCAAGATAAAGATAGAGAAACAGACTATTTGCCACAATTTATGGCAGAAGAAAAGCTCTTGATGGTAGTTTCTTATCGCCTCGACCTTGCTAACCAAGAGGCTTTTAAGGCAATCAAAACAGTAACCGATAAAGCTCTTAAAAACGGATATACCGTGATAGGTCTTACCTCGCAAATGGAGAAAGCTCCTTATATTGTAAAGAAATACGAACTCAATTTCAACTTTTATTATAACGATGCTACTACCCTCAAAACAATGATACGTTCTAATCCTGGACTTATAGTGCTTTCCAAGGGGACTATCATCGATAAAAAGCATTATAACGACAGCGAAAAATTATCAATTGATAAATAACACATCTTTTACTCACATTTCCAGCTATCGCTGGTTTTACCTTTTATCTCTTATCTTTTATCTAAAAACGTGTGGCGTAAAGTAAATACCGATTATCAGAATTATTTGCGATTACAACGTGGTTTATCGCAGAATACTGTTGTGTCTTATGGTTTAGATATTGAGAAACTCATAGGGTATTTAGAAAAATACAATATCACTGAACCCCCCGATACTATTCAAGTAGATACCTTGCGCCAGTTCGTATACGAAGTCTCCAAAGAACTCAACGCACGTTCACAAGCCCGACTCATATCGGCTTTGAAGAGTTTTTTTAAGTTTATGATTTCTGAGAAAGGACGTGAAGACTTCCCTATGAGCCTTATCGACAGCCCTAAAATAGGCGTGAAACTCCCGGATACACTTTCCTTAAAAGAAATAGATGCTATGCTCGCCTCCATAGACCTCAGCACCGATGAGGGGCATCGTAATAAAGCTATTATAGAAACGCTTTACGGTTGTGGGTTACGAGTGTCGGAATTGGTCTCTCTCCGTCTATCCGACTTGTTTTTCGAAGAAGATTTCATTAGAGTAATGGGGAAGGGTAGCAAACAGCGCTTAGTGCCTATTGAAAGCTATACGCAGAAACAAATTAACAATTATATCAATAACCAGCGAAAACAATTAAAGATAGCAAAAGGTCACGAAGATTATGTTTTCCTAAACAGAAGAGGAAAACAACTTACTCGCGCAATGATATTTACTATTGTAAGACAAGTAGCTGAAAACATAGGATTACAGAAGACCATTAGCCCACATACTTTCAGACATTCTTTTGCGACACACCTATTGGAGAACGGTGCGAATCTGCGTGCCATACAGATGATGTTAGGTCACGAGAATATTACTACCACAGAAATATACGTACACGTAGAGAAGTCATATTTGAGGGAAGCTTTGGTGAAATACCACCCACGCCATAAAATGAACTTTACCCAATAGCCTATTACATCATCACTCTATTACAAACAGATGAGTGAAGTTTTTCCTTATTAGATTTTTAACTATAGGTCTTCAAAATCAAGGTCTTTGTAAACACCATTACTATTGCTTACGCCTTCCAAGCGTTCATTGTAATAGTTCTTTTTAAAGTCTTTTTGATGACGTTCAGAAATTACTTCCTCTCCTTTTTCATCAAAAACATAGTTAGTCATTTCGTTTAAAATATCTTTAAACATTTCAAAATCCTCTTTATACAGATAGATTTTGTGCTTTTTGTAGTGAAATGAGCCATCATCGTGAGTAAACTTCTTACTTTCGGTAATAGTCAAGTAATAATCATTAGCACGTGTTGCTCTCACATCAAAAAAATAGGTGCGTCTGCCTGCTCTTAAAACTTTTGAGAATATCTCCTCATTGTCTAATATTTCTTTTTCTTCCATCGTTATGTACGTATTTTTAAATTATTCTGTCGGCAAAAGTCTTCATTTTTTATAGCAAGTGCAAATATTTATAGTATGAATTTTACTTTATTTCCTTATTTTAGTATAATTTTAAGGTTTCACACTTGAAAAACACTACTAACCATAATTTTATCAAAAGAATATCACTTAAAATTTACCAATTAACTTCGCCAACACCTTCTCCTTCATCTTAGCTTCGCTTTACCTTCGTCTTAGGTTCGAATAAGCCCTATCTTTCAGCCTAATTAAGCGCTACTTCCTTATTCTATTACGACTTCTCTCCCTTCAACTACTATTTCAAAATCTCCTTCTGGACGCTTTTTCACATATTGTATTTTACGAATTTTGGTGAGGTAACTGTGCTGTGCAATGGCGCGCTTCTCGTCATCGGCGATAACGGATACGATTTCACGCTCAGGATAAGTGAGCAATAGCAAGAAATCTAACTGACCATAATCATCGGCGATATGCAAAATACGGGCTTTTTCGGGCAGTGAATGCACGAGTTCGTGATAATGTTCGCGATGCTGCTGGTAATCTTCTTTTACAGCGCGCACTACGTAATTTTCCTTGTATAAATAGTTTAAAAACAGTTTCTTCTTTAGGTAATCCACTCCTTCGAATTGTTTGCGCAAAGCGAGGAATTGCTGGCGGTAGAAAGCACCTATCTGTTTGGCTCGTTCGCGTGGAGTGTTGCCAAAACGTTCATCGTTAGGTGTTATAGGGTCGCCTACTACTACCGTAATAGCACCATCGTAGATAATCACATCACTTTTAGGTTGCACTTCCGAACAACCGTGAATATACACAGGTACAAGAGGCGTTTGGAAATGTTCGGCTATCAAGAAAGCACCTTTGTGAAAACGGTGTATTTGGTTGGTATCGGAGCGTTTGCCTTCTGGGAAAATCATTACTGAAATACCATTTTTCAAATTCTTTTCGAATAAGGGCATTCCTTTTTCTATACCTTCAGAAGCTGGAAAGAAGCCCATTGACTGAACATAACGTCCAAATACTACCGAATTATACACCCAATCGTTTACCATATAACTGATGCGGTGCGTGAAAAGCCCTATTGCCAAAGTATCAAGCCACGAGGTATGATTGGCAATCACAACTGAAGGAGTTGTAAGTTGTATATGGCGTGGGTTCTCTACCTTTTTGCGCACAAAAGGATTGGCATAAAGCACTGAAGTAGTGAGCGAAGCTGCTAAACGTCTGAGCCACATAGTGCGTTTAGGAGTTATTTTGGCAAGTAGCCAACCTATATTGGAGAGAATAATAGACGATAGTGCATAATAGGTAGTTAGCAGTATGGATTGCAGCAAAAGACGCAAACTGACCGGAGAACGCCCTTTATCAGGACGGCGGAAGATACAAAACTTAAATATCGTAGGGTAAAATACAAAAGTTATTGCCAAAGCAGTGAAAATACCTATCACCGATACCGATGCAATTGACTTTAAGGCGGGGTGTCTGGCGAAAATAAGCGTACCGATAGCTAAAAAGGTAGTAATAGACGCTAAAAGTACTGACACTTTGTACACAGGAAGTTCATTTTTACCATCGGTATAGTCTTTTTGCAGTGCACAAGTCATAAAAATACTAAAATCTACCGAATGTCCTAATACCAAAGTGCAGACAATCATACTAAACACATTGAACTCTATGCCAAAAAAGTTCATCAGAGCAGAAGTAACTACCCCTGTAACCCCAATAGGGATAAGAGTGAGTAACACCAACTCTATTCGCTTGAAAAACAAGAGCAGTATGAGGAAAATAGCGATAGACGAATAGTTTACTAACAGCAATATATCGTCTTTGAGTTTGCCTAAAAATGTTTCACTTAGGTTCTTGCGGTCGATAACAACGGTAGGCGTGCGTTTTTCTACTGAATGAATAAAAGAGTCTCGTTCGGCAGGAGTGAGTTTTACGAGATTGGCAATGGTATAAAAACCCTCTTTTTCGGTAATAAAATCTTCTAACGGAATGGCTGAAAGGGCTTTATAAGCATCAAGGTCTTTTATCACTTCAAAATCAGTTGCTATACTTTGGTAGAAAGGAGCATAAGTTTCTTCTTTAAAACCAACCTCATTTCCTTTTCCTATCAGTTGTTGTTTTAGAAACTGCTGTCTTTCGGCATTCCAAAAATCTTTCCATCGTTGCAATCGCGCTTCTTGTTCTTTTTTTGGCAATACAATCCCCCCAATAGAACTGAATTGCTTGATACTATCGTGTGCTTTATAACTTTGTAACTGCTGATATAGTGTATAATTGCGCTCTAAGGCTTCTTCTAACGAATTGCCATAAGCAGCAGCGTAAAGTGATTTGTATTCACTATCGGTAATGTTCTCTAATTGATGTTCGGCTGCCTTATAACGTTCGTTGATATAGTTGATATTGGCAATATCGCCATTGAAACGGACATTATGAAAAGTAAAGCAACTCACCGCTATCAGCAGTAAGCAAGCTCCAACTACCCACTTGTTGTGATGAAATGGATAAGCCCCTATACGGTCTAAAAAGGTTTTGCGCACCTCGATATTACGATTGCCACGGTAGAAATGAGGCACGAGCACCAACGACAATATGGCTGATACCATTATGCCCACGAAAGCAAACACGCCTAAATCTTGCATCACCTCGGAATGCACAAAGAGCAAGCAGAGAAATGAAATAGCGGTAGTGATACTGCTGAGCAAGATAGGCACGGTTACAGCACGGTACAATTCGGCAGTGCTTTTAGCTACCTTGTAATGGGTAAGAATATGCAGTGAATAGTCGATAGTAACTCCTAAGAGTACCGCTCCTAAACTGATAGAAATTGCCGAAATACTGCCTTTGAGCACATAGAGTGTCGCCAAAGCAGAGAGCACCCCAAAAGCTGAAGGGATAAACGCGATAAATGGGATATAGACACTTCGATAAAAGAAGACAAGCAATAAATAAAGTGCTGATAGTGAAATGAGTACCGTGGTGAGAATATCGGTTTTGATTTGGGAGGCGTTGCTCACCGAGATAAAGGGAGCCCCAAAAAAATCTACGCGCACCTTCCCTTGATACTGGGCATTGAGATGGTCTTGCAACTCGTCTAACCCTGCGACAAAAGTGGCATTGTGTTCGCTATCGTTGCCATCGTACTTAGGGTTGATAAAGAAGAGGATATGTTGCTCGTCGTTAGTAGTGAGGAAACCATTGGCAATCTTAAAATCGTTGCCTGTATTGAGCTCTTGAAGTTTGCGTAAACCGCGAAAAGTGAGACCAAAGGGGTCTTTACGGATAAACTGTTGTGCCACCATACCCGCAGGCGTGAGCATCGTTTTGTACTGACTCTCCACCATTGATTTGAGGCTATCGGAGGCTAAACGTCGTTCCAAATAAGCGTAATCTTCATCGTTTAGAAAAAGAGGCAGGTGGTCGTTTACAAACTGCCAAGTCTCATCGATTTCTTCTTCGTTTATAATCCCCTGAATACTGGTGATATACTTCGTCATAGAAGCGTTGAGGGTATCGTGCAAAGTTTCGGCTACTGACTGCATATCGGTGAGCGTTCCGCCTTTTTCGGCTGTTACCATTACCGAGATTTTATCGGCGAAATTGAGTTGCTTGAGTACCTTGGAAGTGAGGTTCGTCTTATCGTTTTGAGGGAGTACTTTGGTAATATCCTCTTCAAACCGCAATTGACTCAAGCCATAAATAGCAATGAGTGCCCAAGCGGTGAAGAATGAGAAGGTTGCGAGTTTATGAGTGGTGATATATTGGTAAATTCTGTTTAACATCTGTGTTTATTTATCGGACAAAAGTATAGAATAATTAGCAAATAGACAAATTTGGAAATTTGGAAATTTGGAAATGAGAAAATGGGAGAATTAGAAAATTAGAAAATTAGGAAATGAGAGAATGGGGCGCGAGCTACAAGAAAAGTGTTAGCGGAGAGGATTAACTTTGCCAAAGGTGCGAGCCGCACAGGCAGTGTGAGCCACACGGGCAGGGAAAAAATTAGCAAATTAGGAAATGAGAAAATTAGGAAATGTGGAGGGTTGAGGAGTTCGAAAGATAACGGAGAAGAACGGAAGAGAGCTGAGAAGAATT
>NZ_KB291496.1:7249-21218 GCF_000318315.2 Capnocytophaga sp. oral taxon 324 str. F0483
GGCGAAAGAAAGGGAAAAGGCACTAGGCCTTAGGGCATAGGCACTAGGGGATAACATCCCCCCTACCCCCCTTCAAAGGGGGAATGTAGCGACGGAAAAATGATAAAAACTTCTTTATATTCAGAAGCTCTGCCCTGGCGGGGCACATACTCAGCTGTCGCTGGCTACCTTCAAAGGGGGAATGTGGTGACGAAAAGGCGAAGAAATGAGGAATGACAAGGGACAAATGACGAGTGATAAATGACGAATAACAGATTTTTGAATGAACAATACATAAAGATAAAAGGAAGATAACTTGCGAGAGTTATTGGAGGAAGGAGATGTACGGGCAGTTGTTGGACAAGGCAGACGGGTCGGAGAAGGAGGACGAGATAGACAGGGTAGACAAGATGAAGTGAGCGGACAAGGTGAATAAGGCAGAGCGATTGGACGTTTCTGACGACTAAAATTAACCCCTTATAACTAAAAATTAACTGCTAAATATTGCTTTCCGTCGATAAAATAAGGCTTTTCGTCGATTATTTTTGCGGACTCCGGCTGTATTGCACTACCTTTGTCGCAACTAAATGACAAAAAGTTGCTTAAAAACTAAAAACGATGAAAAGAACTTTGTACATATCTTTTTTGTGTCTCTGTCCTTTGTTAGCAGGGGCTCAAGCAAAACAATGGTCGCTGGCTGACTGTATCAACTATGCGGTACAGAACAATATTTCTGTAAAGAAGACGGAACTGAACCAGCAGACGGCTGAAATCAATTACAGTCAGGCGAAGAGCACCCGCTTGCCTACGGTAAGTGGCTCGGCTTCGGCAAACCAGAATTACGGTTCGGCAATCAATCAGATTTCTAACGAGCGGGTGTCGCGACGTACGTTCTCCAACAACTTTGGAGTATCGGCATCTATGCCACTCTATCAGGGCAATAAACTGAACCTACAAGTAGACCGCAGCAAATTATTGCTCGAACAGAACGAACTGTACGTGCAAGAGGCGAAAAACAACATCACTTTGAGTGTGCTTGAAGCCTATCTGCAAGCCCTTTACAGCTATGAGGGAATAGAAGTCGCTAAGAATACAGCGCGCTCTTCGGGTGAGGAATTAAAACAAGCACAGGGCAAGTTTGCTAATGGGTCTATTGCTAAACTGAGTTTAGCTGAGATAGAAACGCGTCACGCCAACAACGAGTATTCTATTATCAAAGCAGAAAATGAATACGAAAGTAGGGTACTGACCCTCAAACAACTGTTGGAGCTTCCTCCTAATAGTGATTTCGCTATTGCGCTCGACCTTCCCGCAGATGATGAAACGGCGATTATCCCTAATAAAGATGTGGTTTTTGCGGAAGCCAAACAAAAGCTCCCCAATCTAAAAATCTATCAATCACAACAAAAGATAGCTGAAAAAGATATTAAGATAGCCAGAGCGGGCTATGCCCCTACTCTATCGCTACAAGCAGGGGTAAATACAGGATATTCTAACCTCAACGATTTGAGCTATCGCACACAGTTGGACAGCAATTTCGGTCAGACCATAGGAGCATCGCTCAATATTCCTATCTTTTCGCAGTTCAGAAATAAGAACAATGTGAAACTAGCTAAGGTTACCCAACAGCAAGCAGTGCTCGACGAACAACAAGCGGAAAAAGACCTCTATACTAAAATAGAAACCGCTTGGCAGAATGCTACCACTTACCAAGCACAACAAGTAGCTTCGCGCACGGCTCGTGACAATGCTAAATTGGCATACGATTTGGCAGTAAAAAAGCACGAATTCGGTGGACTTACCAATACCGAGCTTCTCGTAAGCGAAAACGCTTACCTCAACGCGGAGCAAACCTATTTGCAAAATAAGTATATGCAGGCGCTGTATGTACAGTTGCTGAAGTTTTATGAGGGTAGCCTCCTTTTATAGGAGAACAACTTTATATAAACATCCCCCTGCCCCCTTCAGAAGGGGGAGATATGACGGTCATCATACACGAGCGATATAGACAGATAATAATATATACTGATAAAAAATGCCTTATGCCAAACAAAATTATACCATATAATCCTAAACTAAAAGATTTTGCACGATATTTGCGAAATCATAGTACATCAAGTGAAATAACTCTTTGGAATCATCTAAGAAGAAAAGCCTTAGGTGTTGAATTTCATAGACAGGTGCCTATTTTGGAGTATATAGTAGATTTCTATTGTCACGAATTAGCTTTAGCAATTGAAGTAGATGGCAATATACACGAATTTAGGTTTTTAGAAGATTGTCAGCGACAAGAAGTTATAGAAAAGTATGGTGTAACATTTGTTCGTTTTTCAAACGAACAAATAAATACCAATCTCTTTGGGGTGCTATCATCATTAGAAAGTATTGTCAGTACATTGAGAGAAAATAGAATCGAGGAGATATAACAGTTATCCATTGCTTTTGTATCGCGCCTCCCCCTTTGAAGGGGGCAGGGGGATGTTTTTACAAGCTTTTATGCATTAATTTTAGAATCTATTGAAATGAAAAAACACATTAAGAAAATCATCATTATCGTACTATTAGCCGTAGTGGCTTTTGGGGTGTATCACTTCTTTATGAAGGAAAAACCTACTTTTATCGTCCTGCAAACCGATAAGGTAACCGAAGGTGACGTTACTACCGAAGTAACTGCTACTGGTAGCGTACAGCCAGTGGACGAGGTGGAAGTAGGTACCCAAGTATCGGGATTGGTAAGCAAGATTTACGTAGATTACAACAGCCAAGTGAAGAAAGGACAGCTACTGGCGGAACTCGACAAGACGAACCTACAAGAAATGGTTGTAAATGCTACTGCCAATTATCAATCGGCTCTCAACGAACTGAATTACTATCGTCAGAATTACGAACGACAACAGAAAATGTACAATGCCCAAGTGATTAGCAAATCGGACTACGAGCAAGCATTGTATCAGTTCAACAACGCGAAAACAAATGTAGCACAACGCCTTACAACCCTCAATCAAGCGAAAACTAACTTAGGATATGCTAATATCTATTCGCCTATCAATGGAATTATCCTCAGCAAAGAGGTAGAAGAAGGGCAAACGGTAGCCGCCTCGATGAGTGCGCCTACACTTTTCAAGATAGCCAAAGACATCAAGCGTATGCAGGTGGAAGCCGATGTAGACGAAGCCGATATAGGGCAAGTGAAAGTAGGACAACGTGTGAGCTTTACCGTAGATGCTTACCCCCAAGAAGAGTTTTCAGGGAAGGTAACCCAAGTGCGTCTATCACCTACTACGACTTCGAACGTGGTGACCTATACGGTGATAGTAGAGGCTGAAAACCCCGACGAGAAGCTCAAACCTGGGCTTACCGCGACCATCGCTATCTATACCAATGAGCTGAAAAGCGTAACCATAGTGCCTGCGAAAGCGATGAATTTCACCCCAGACATCGACCTACTGATGCAATACTACGCTCAGAAAGGCATTAACGCTCCAATGCCCAAAGTACAGCACGGCAAGGGTAAAAATAAATACGTATGGGTAGTGAACACTGACGGTACTCTCGCTCAGAAAGCTGTAACCATAGGTAGCAATGATGGTATCAACGTGCAAGTAGTAAGCGGACTCAACGTAGGTGAGAAAGTAGCCACCAGCTTGCAGGGCAACACGCCGCGAGTAGCAGGAGGTGACAGTAAGAGCAGCGATAGCAGCAGTCCGTTTATGCCTAAACGTCCTCGTCGTGATAACTCAAAAGCCAAATAAATGAAAAAAGCAATCATCGACATACGCGATATGAAACGCGAGTTTAAGATGGGCAACGAGACAGTTCACGCCCTCAAAGGCATCAACCTCACCATTCACGAGGGTGAGTTCGTAACCATTATGGGACCTAGTGGGTCGGGTAAATCAACCTTATTGAACATATTAGGTTGTTTAGACCGTCCGTCGTCAGGCGATTACATTTTGGACGGCATCTCGGTGAAAGATATGAGCAAGAACGAACTCGCAACGGTACGCAACACCAAGATAGGTTTTATCTTTCAGTCGTACAATCTTTTGGCGCGTACCTCAGCTATCGAGAATGTAGAGCTCCCTTTGATGTACAACTCTAAAATCTCGGCTAAAGAACGTCGCGAGCGCGCTATTGAAGCTCTCATCAGCGTAGGCTTAGAAAGCCGATTGAACCACTTGCCCAGTGAACTATCGGGTGGACAACAGCAACGGGTAGCCATTGCGCGTTCCCTTGTAAATCACCCGGTGATACTTCTTGCCGATGAGGCTACCGGTAACCTTGACACTAAAACCTCTTATGAGGTAATGGAGCTTTTCCAACGCCTTAATGACCAAGGTAGTACGATAGGGTTTGTAACCCACGAGAACGACATCGCCCTTTTCAGCAAGCGCACTGTTGTACTTAAAGACGGACATATCATCAGTGATAAGGAAGTAACCGATAGACTAAACGCCAAAGAACAGTTGGCACAATTACGAAATACGAATGACGCAGACTGAATCTTTTTTAATTAAAAATTTGCAGATTAAAAAAAATGTACTACTTTTGCAAAAATAACAGATGTTATATTACATATGTTATAACAAAGTTTTATGCCGAAATCAACAACAATAACGCAAGAAGTAATTATAGGAACCGCCTTTGAAATGGTGCGAAAAGAGGGTTTTGCAGTGCTTTCAGCCCGAAATATTGCTAAGCAAATAGGTTGCTCCACTCAGCCCATCTATTGGTGCTATAAAAATATGGATGACCTTAAAGCCGAAATCTGCAAAAAAGCACTGCCCTTCCTGCAAAGTGTAGTGCTCAGTTACTCAAAAACAGGTAATACTCTTTTGGATTTAGGACTCGGATACGTGTGGATGGCACACACCGAGCCCGCCCTATTCAAGGCTTTTTATATGGATAATGTTACCAATGTAAAACTTACTGACATTTTTCCCGAAAGTGAGCGAGTGGTAGAAATAATGAAAAATAGCGAGGAATGCCAAAACCTACCTGATGAAGAGCTGAAGAATGACATTGCTAAAGGTTGGATGTTGGCACACGGTATCGCCTCATTGGTTGCAGTTGGTATGCTTGTTTACGACGAAGATAAAATTTTAGAAATATTAAAATAAACCTACCTTAATATGAAAACCAATAAAAAAACACTTCGGAATGTAATCTTATTTAGCTTGGTAGCCATCTCTTGCGGATGGATAGGCGTTGGGGTAAACCAGATACTTGGTGAACCTTCTAATTTAGAGTCTTTGGGATCAGGGATTTTTATTGCTACCCCTATTGTGTGTATGATTTTGCTTCGTCTTTTGGGTGGCGATGGTTGGAAAGATTTTCCTTTAAAACCTCGTTTCAAGCAAAACACTCGCTGGTATATCTTTGCTATTGCAGTCTATCCGGTGGTTGTTGGTATAACAATGTTTGTTGGCAAGCTATTAGGTTGGGTAGATGTGAGTAAGTTTAGTGTTGCTGCCTATCTCCCTGTTTTTGCTACTGCTTTCTTACCCATTTTTATCAAAAATATCTTAGAAGAATCGGCTTTTCGGGGGTATCTCACCGTAAAAATGGAACAACTTGTCAAAAATGAATGGTTGATTTATTTAGTGGTGGCATTTGTCTGCCAAATATGGCATCTGCCATACAACCTCATATTCTTAGACGATGCTTATATGGCAACCTTTTTCCCTTATAGCAAAGAGCTATTTATTTTGGTGAGTTTTGTGGTTATTGCTGTTTGGACAATAATGTACACTGAGATTTTTTTTCTCTCGCGCTCGCTCTTATTGGTAATTTTGATGCATTCAATGAAAGATGCCCTTAACCCTCTCATTTCAGAAGGATTTACTGTTATTTCACCCGATAAAACACTTTTAGTATCTCCTCTTTTTGGCATCATCCCAACATTGATATACTTGACTATAGGCTTGTATTTAAGAAAAATACGCAAAAGTAAAGAACAACTTCAATCGTAATGAATAAATTGTATAAACCAAAAAAATATTAGCAATATGAACAAAAACACTGAAAACCCTGTAAACGCTGCTTCTTGGGATAAGATTTTCCCCAAAAGCGATAAAGTTGAACACAAAAAAGTGTCATTCAAAAACCGCTATGGTATCACCCTTATTGGTGATTTGTATTTCCCAAAAAACAGCGAAGATAAGAAGCTCGGTGCTCTTGCTGTTTGCGGTGGATTTGGAGCTGTAAAAGAACAGGCTTCGGGCTTTTACGCCCAGACGATGGCTGAAAGAGGCTTTGTAACCTTAGCTTTTGACCCCTCCTATACCGGAGAGAGTGGTGGAGAACCTCGTAATGTAGCATCGCCCGACATCAATACCGAGGATTTTTCGGCAGCGGTAGATTGCTTAGGCATTCAACCTTTTGTTGATAGAGAAAAAATAGGAATCATAGGTATTTGTGGTTGGGGAGGCTTTGCACTGAATGCTACAGCTATCGACACACGTATAAAGGCAGTTGCCACTATGGTAATGTACGATATGTCACGTGTGTTTAGCAAAGGCTATTTTGATGCCAATACACCCGAAATGCGTTTGGAAATGAAGCGTTCACTCAATGCTATCCGTTGGGCAGATGCCGAGACAGGAACCCCTACACCAGGTTACCCTATGCCCGATGAGCCATCGGATAAAGTACCTCAATTCTTAAATGATTATATTGAGTTTTACAAAACGCCACGAGGTTTCCACGAGCGTTCGGTTTCCAATCACGTTTGGACAGCCACTACGTTGCTTTCATTTATGAATTTCCCTCTGTTGGCGTATGCTAATGAAATTGATGTGCCAACTCTTATGATTGCAGGAGAAAATGCCCATTCGCGATATATGAGCGAAGATACCTATAAATTGATAGGAAGTGAGAAAAAAGAACTATTAATTGTTCCTAATGCACGCCATACCGATTTTTACGACAATCAGGCTGGAGTAATTCCTTTTGATAAATTGGAGGCGTTTTTTAGCGAGAATCTTCAATTACTAAATTGAGAGAATATAGAGAAGAGGGCAACCAATCAATAGAAGTTATGGTTGATTATCCAAACAGAAATCATAGAACAAATGGAGGCACGAAAAAAGAAAAGGAATCGAAATAAAGTCAGCTTTATTGTAATATTTATGTTCATATTTAATATTAATATAGCATCTGCTCAAACACAGATGTTATCAATATCTGCTAGAGAAGATAAAGATAGTCTTTTGATAATTATTGAAAATAAATCAAAAGTAGATACTGTCTTGTTCTCTTTATATGAACAGATTAAAATAAAGAAAAAATGGGTAACATCAAACTATGACTTATTTTGTGATGTAAATAATCCTAATACTTCTATTTTTAGGATATTTCCCAATCAAAAAATCAACTTAAAAGCAATGAAATCAAACGTTATTTATACAGATGAAAAGATTGGAAGGTGTAAGTTTTTAGGTATAAAAAGTAAACGAGTATTGCTTGTAGGTAACATTAAAGGTAGTGGTACATCAATCTCAATACATTCTGATGCATGGTAATTTTTAGATAAATAATTATCTGATTTTTAGAAAAATATTTTCTCCCCCAGCTGGCGCGAGCTTGTAGCTCGTGCCTACTATAAATAGAGCTTGTAGCTCATACGATTACGACCTCATTTGTCAATTGAAAAATCTGTGCGAGATTTAAATAATTAATATTATGAATATACAAAACCTTTTTAAAATAGCGTGGCGTGCCCTCTTGCTCAACAAAACAAGGGCGATGCTTACAATGCTGGGCATCATCATTGGGGTGGGCTCTGTTATTACAATGCTTGCCATTGGCGAGGGTTCTAAAAAGAGCATCAAGGAGAATATCTCTAAAATGGGTACCAATATGCTCAATATCCGCCCTGGTGCGGGTATGATGGGCGGCGTGCGTATGAGTATGAGCGATATGCAATCGCTGAAAATGACGGATTACGAAGCCCTCAAAAAAGAAGGTACCCTACTGAAATACGTATCGCCGGTAGTAAGTGGCAATGGACAAAGTATAGCTGGTGGTAATAACTGGCCTACCTCTATCTACGGAGTGAATACCGAATACTTGCCTATACGCGAGTGGAGTGTGGCTGAGGGGAGTATGTTTGGTGAAGATGAAATTACTAACTTTGCCAAAGTAGCCGTGATAGGACAAACGGTAGCTAAGAACCTCTTTCCTAACGGCGAAAACCCTATTGGGCAAACCATACGCTTTAAGAATATCCCTTTTAAAGTGATTGGTATCCTTACGAAAAAAGGTGAAAGCAACTTTGGTCAAGACCAAGACGATGTAATTATCGCTCCTTATACTACGGTACAAAAGCGTATTTTGGCGCAAACTTTCTTGCAGAGTATTGTGGCTTCGGTAATAGATGAAAGTCAGTCGGAGAATGCGGTAAACCAAGTGAAGAAGATTTTGGAGCGCACGCATAACCTTTCGGCTACACAAGAAAATGATTTCAACGTGTTTTCACAACAGGAGCTCATCAGTACGTTTAGCTCTACCAGCGAGATGCTTACCGTGTTATTGGTAGCTATTGCCAGCATTTCGCTCATCGTAGGGGGAATAGGCATTATGAATATTATGTACGTATCAGTAAAAGAGCGCACTAAGGAGATAGGCTTGCGTATGGCTATTGGGGCTAAGGGTAAGGACATTTTGGCGCAGTTCCTCATCGAGTCGGTGCTTATTAGCATCACTGGGGGAGTATTAGGGGTAATTATTGGCTTATTAGCTACCGTAGGCGTATCGCTGTTTATAGGCTGGCCTGTGAGTATTACCTTGTATTCTATTGTAATATCCTTCTTAGTATGTACCATTACAGGGATTTTCTTCGGTTGGTATCCTGCCCGCAAAGCAGCCGAGTTAGAACCTATTAGCGCCCTCAGATACGAGTAGTGCGAGAGAAACAGGCAATTAGAAATAATAAAAGCTGATGAATATAACTTTACCTCCTTATGCTACAACAGAAGACCTGCAAAAATGTATGGTTATTGTTAGAGAAATATTAGATAGTAAAGCCATTACTATTAATGATGAGCAGTGCCAAGCTATAGCTTTAGAAGTTATGGGTATCTCTTATGCCAAAGGAGGAGACTATTCTTCTGAAATCATCAAGAGTTTTACAGAAAGTTATTTAAAAACATCAAAGTATAAAGAATGAAATTCTTAACACACATAGCTGCTTGGGCAGTGGTTTGTATTCTACCTGCCCTTATTTTTATCTCCGAAAGCAATCACCGATTTGAGGAGGCACTTTACCGTTCGCTCATATCATTGCCTTTCTTGATGTTTTTGTTCTACATCAGTTTCTATTGGCTTATTGATAAACTGTGGTTAAAAAAACGATATATACTTTTTATATTGGTAGCAGTGGCACTCATTTTATGTATTTCGTACAGCAAATATGAGCTTTTTTCGTACTTCAATCCTCGCAAAGATGGACGTAGGATGCCTCCTTTTCACGCTTTTGTCTATTTCGATTTCTTATCGAACCTCTTACCAGTAGTCTTTGCAATGGCAATACGCTATGCACAACGCAACTTCTCTTTGGAAATCGCTCAGAAAGAAGCCCAAGCACACAAGTTACAAGCCGACCTTACCCAACTGAAATACCAACTTCAACCGCATTTCTTTTTCAACGCACTCAACAATATCTATTCGCTTATAGAGTTTGACCCTCAAAAGGCACAACAGAGCGTGCATAGCCTTAGCAAGCTGATGCGTCACTTTATGCAAAACAGTGACCAAAAGCAGATTAGCCTTACAGAGGAAGTAGATTTCTTGCAACAATACATCAGCTTAATGCAGTTGCGCCTGACTGATAAAACTACTGTACGGGTAGATTTCCCAAAGCAACTACCCCCACTCACCATAGCGCCTTTGCTGTTTATCAGCTTAGTGGAAAACGCTTTTAAGCACGGCGTATCGGCGACTGAGGTAACAGAATTGTCGTTTAGCTTGAGAGTGGAAGAAAATAAGGTAATATTTAGAAGTGAGAACACTATAATTCCTAAACAAGAAAGTTTGTATAACTCAGGTATTGGCATTGAAAACTTAAAGAAACGGCTAACACTTCTTTATCCTAAAAAACATCAATACAACATCGAAGAAAAAAACGGAGAATACATTGCTCAATTGACAATTGAGAATTGATAATTGACAAATGTGAGGTTTTTAGACCAAAGGCAAGAAATTTTCTTAAAAAAGAAGTACTTTCGATGTGAGGACAGTGTAGCTTACGCTACAGAAATCTTACAAATCAAACAAATAGGTAGCAAGCTACCTGAAAGTCTCGAACTGACCTATACTTCATAATTTTGCGCAGTTGCTATGCGGGACGTCTGACGGACTTTTAACAAACCTTAAACGGAACTACAGTGGTTTTATAGTGGGTCTACAGTGGGTCTACAGTGGGTCTACAATAAAGGTTAATCGAATTATAATAGAACATTGATTGAACTTATGGTGCTACTATCTCCTCACATCACTCGTCGTTGTGTTTAGACTTGTTGGACATAAAATTAGTAACAACTTAAATCAAAGGCTCGAAATTTTCTTTAAAAAAAGAAATACACCTGGCGGTACAGAAATTGGAACAGATTTAATTGATTATCACATAATTTATATAGCGTAAGCTATATTTCCTCTTTTGGTGTGTTTGTTCTGTGGTTTTAGTAAGCAGTTTTTGGTAATACAGCATTATTTTCGTACCTTTGCCCCAAAATAATAATAGCTAAGAATTGTGGAAACCAAAATATCAGTTATCGGAGGAGGGAGTTGGGCAACGGCTCTGATTAAGATTTTTACCGCCAATATCGACCAAGTGTGTTGGTATATGCGCAATGAACAGGCTATTGAGCACATAAAAGCGACTAAACACAACCCTAACTACCTCAGCGATGTACATTTAAACATCAGTAAGCTACACCTCACTAACGACATCAACGAGGCGGTAACTTTTAGTGATTACCTTGTTTTTTCTATCCCTTCAGCTTTCTTGAACGAAGAATTAGAAAAACTCACCGAACCGCTATCTAATAAAAATATATTTTCTGCTATCAAAGGTATCGAACCTAAGAGCGGACTTATAGTAGGTGAATATTTCAACAAAATACATCACGTGCCTTATGCACAGATAGGCGTTATAGCAGGTCCTTGCCACGCCGAAGAGGTAGCCCTCGAACGTCTGTCGTACCTCACCATTGCTTGTCTGGACGAGGAAAAAGCACGCTTTATGGCTGAAGCAATGAAACGCCATTATGTGAAGACCAAAATATCCGACGATGTCGTAGGCATTGAATATGCTGCTATGCTAAAGAACATCTATGCCCTTGCTGCGGGTATTGCACACGGATTGGGCTATGGCGATAACTTCCAAAGTGTGCTGATGAGCAACGCTATTCGCGAGATGCGACGCTACATCAAGCATATTTACAAAATCAAACGAAATATTAACAACTCCGCTTATTTAGGTGATTTACTCGTAACCGCCTACTCGCTTTTCAGTCGCAACCGTATGTTCGGCACGATGATAGGTAAGGGCTATACTGTAAAGAGTACAATGGCTGAAATGAATATGGTAGCCGAAGGCTATTACGCCACTAAAAGCGCTTACCTCATTAACAAAAATCAAGAAAAACCCAGTCGCACTCCCATACTCGATGCCGTCTACAAAGTGTTATACGAAGGCAAAAGAGCCAATGTAGCATTTGCAGAATTGACAGGAGAACTGGATTAGAGAATTAGAAAATGAGGGAATGAGAGAATGAGAAAATTTGCTAATTAACTTTATGTTCACAGGAATTATAGAAGAAATAGGTAAAATCGTGCAGATAGAACGCGAAGAGGTGAATCTGCATTTATACGTAAAAAGTTCGTTTACAAATGAACTAAAAATAGACCAAAGTGTTGCCCATAATGGGGTATGCCTTACGGTAGTGGCTATCGATGGCGATGTATACCAAGTAACCGCTATTGCCGAAACTCTTGCCAAAACCCACTTGGGCAGTTTGCAAGTAGGTGATGCGGTAAACTTAGAGCGCGGTATGCTTCTCAACACGCGCTTAGACGGACATATCGTGCAAGGTCACATCGACCAAACGGGTACTTGTAGTGCTATCCAAGAAGAAGCAGGTAGCACCCGTTTCACTTTTGAGTACGACCCCTCTACTGGCAATGTGGTAATTGAAAAAGGCTCTATTACTGTGAATGGTGTAAGCCTAACGGTAATAGATGCAACTTCCCATAGTTTTAGTGTAGCAGTAATCCCTTATACTTTAGCACATACCAATCTGCAATACTTACAAATAGGTAGTGTTGTAAATTTAGAATTCGATGTAATTGGTAAATATGTCGCCCGACTTATGCAACGGTAAGACGTTGTAAAATAAGAGAACGTACTTCTTCGCGTAAAGCGTCTTTATCGTCAAGGGTTTTGCCTTGGGTAGGAATAGAGCGCAATATATCTACTCGCATCGTGCCCATACTGCCGGCAAAGAAGCGGAAGGGAAAGCGTTTTTTAGTATCGTAGAATACCATTGGCACTATGGGAATTTGGCATTCTATCGCAATGCGAAAAGCACCATCTTTAAAACTATCGAGGACTATACTCTCATCATCGGGGACACCTCCTTCGGGGAAAATACAAATGCTCAGGCCCGCCTTTATTCTCTCCATCGCTCGGGCATAAACCTTCTTCCTACTCTGCGGACTCTTTCTATCTACCATTATGGCAACACGTTTGTAGAAATAACCAAACAATAGCGTCTTGCTCAGTTCCTTCTTCCCTACAAATACAAACGGATTTTTACTACAGTAGAACATCAGCATTATGTCCATCATACTGTAATGATTGGCGACCAGCATATAGCTATGGCGGTCGTTAGGCACGGTATATTCCGTGTGTATTTTCGGCAAAAAGCCCATACCGTACAATATAGGCGTTGCCCATAAGTTTCGGGCTACCCAATAAAATGAGCGATACCATTCTGCCCGTGCTGTAAGAATAAACAACAAGGGCAACCACAGGAGAATAAGAATGAGTACAAGCAAGTAAAACCAGCTCTTCCACAAGAGCCAAAAGGTGTATTTCAGGAGTTTCATTTAATGTAATCTTATTATTATCCGGTAGGAGCAAATATATTACTGATTTCTAAATATATAAACCTCAACATCACCGCTTAACGCTCTCTTTTTGCAGTGTAAAAGTATCGTTAAAACAGTAATAAAGTTTTGTTAAAATCGATTTTTTCTTTGGTAATTCAAAAATTTGCCGTACCTTTGTCAGCGCAATGAGGGTGGTAGCTCATTGTAAAACTTCAAATAATAGTTTTCATAATTTAAAGTTTTTGTTGGTTAATGGAAAAGTCCGATATTATTATCGGACTTTTTTTCTTATACAGACCACCATAGCTTCCAAGGAATCATCGAGAGCAAGCATACCAGTGCAATACCGTAAAACAAGGCTATTTTTCCGTACATCTTGCGCACTTCTGTCTGTTTTTTAAGTTTTACCCAGCCCACAGTAATCAGCGTTACTGCTATGATATTCATTATAGGGTGCTCCACCAATAACTGGCGCAATAAGCTGTCTTTCATCACCACTTTAGCCCCCTCACTCCACATCTGCAAACGAGGGGTAGTTACATAGACTAATAAGCCCAATAATAATTGAATATGAGAGAATACCAGAGCAAACAAACTCAAGCGGAGGTCTTTTATTCCAAAGTATTTTCTTTTGCCAAAAAATCCCATAAGCGCATTGATAACTGCTATGATAAGCACTGCCAATACTAAATAAGCACATAGTGAATGTGTCTGTTTAATTAGTTGATACATAATATTCTTTATAAATTTGCGGGCAAAAATACAAATCTTTTTGAAATTCTTTTCTTTCTTCAAAGTATTTTTTGTACCTTTGCCTTTGGATGATAGTTATGAATTATTGACGAATGAGGAAATGAGAGAATGAGGAAATGAGAGA
>NZ_KB291496.1:21238-34762 GCF_000318315.2 Capnocytophaga sp. oral taxon 324 str. F0483
ATGAGGAAATGAGAGAATGAGGAAATGAGAGAATTAGAAAATTTGACTAATAAAACAATAATTAATACAACCTTTTTTAGGAGGTGACAATCAGTTTATTCAACTTTGCCAAAGTTTGAAACTTTGGCAAAGTGCGTACCGCAAAAGCGATGTGTTAGAACTGTTAGGAGCGCTCGGAAGGAAACGGAGAAATTCGCAAGAAGGTTGAGAGGAGGTTTAGTGAGAAAAGGCTGTAAGGAGGGTATGGTTAGCTTATAGAGAGCTTATAGGAAGCTTATACGAATCTTGGACGATTGGTATAGAAAGGGTATATAAATAGTTGACTTATAACACGATACAACAGTACTAAAAATATTAAAAACAGGGTTTCGGGGCGAAAGAAAGAGGAAGAGGTGCTAGGCCTTAGGGCATAGGCAATAAGGGAAAACATCCCCCTAACCCCCTTCAAAGGGGGAATGTGATGACGGAAAAGGGAAGGAATGACGAATGCTAACTTCCTTCGAAGGGGGAATGTGGTGACGGGAAAAGTGATAAAACCTACTCTCTAATTCACTTAGTTGACAATTGCTGATAACCCTCGAAAGGAGGAATTGGCGATAATCATTATAGGCGAGTTATATAATTTACAGTGGAACAATACATTAATTCCCCTACTCTCAATTGACACTAATGATAATAACTAACGACAAAAAACTAACAACTATATGACAGAACAAGTATTTGCCTTACACGTGGCAACCCGCAACAATCTTTTAACTTATTTGGAGAACCTAACTCCTGAACAATTAGCGCAAATCCCTAATGGATTTCACAATAATATCTGGTGGAACATCGCTCACTGCGTGGCACAACAACAAATACTCTGCTACAAACTATCAGGACTCAATTTTGTTGTACCCGAAACTTTTGTAGATACTTATAAAAAAGGTACTTATCCCGATGGACACATTCCTACCGCTAAGGAAATTCAAGAATTGCGCAGTCTGCTCATCAGTACCCAAAAACAACTGCAAGCCGACTACGAGCGTAGGGTATTCACTAATTTTACTCCTTACACGACCAGCTATGGCTATGCGCTTACCTGCATTGAAGATGCGATACATTTCAACAATACTCACGAGGGAATGCACCTTGGGGTGGTAATTGCTTTAAACTACTTTGCTAAATGATAGAAGATAAAACGCCTCACCGTACCTCATTAGCCGATTTGGGTGAATTTGGACTCATCGACCGCCTAACGAAGGGATTTGAAATTCACAATCCTTCCACTCTTAAAGGCGTAGGCGACGATGCGGCGGTAATGGATTTTAAAAATAAGCGAACTGTCGTCTCTACCGACCTGCTTATTGAAGGTGTACATTTCGACCTTAGCTATGTACCGCTGAAGCATTTAGGATACAAGTCGGTAGTAGTGAACGTATCGGATATCTATGCGATGAACGCTACGGCTACCCAAATAACCGTATCGATAGCTGTATCCAATCGCTTTCCGTTAGAAGCCTTAGAAGAGTTCTATGCAGGCATTCGCCTAGCCTGCGAGCATTATAAGGTAGACTTAGTAGGAGGCGACACGACCTCATCTACACGCGGACTCATCATCTCGGTAACGGCGATAGGTGAAGCGAAAGCATCGGACTTAGTATATCGCAACGGAGCGCAACCTAACGACCTTGTGGTACTCACGGGCGATATAGGGGGTGCCTATATGGGTTTACAGATATTGGAACGCGAAAAGGCGGTCTTTCAGGTAAACCCAAACTCTCAACCCGATATAGAGATGTATTCTTACATTTTGGAACGCCAGCTCAAACCCGAAGCCCGCAAGGACATTCCGCCACTGCTCAAACAATTAGGTGTAAAACCTACTGCTATGATGGATGTAAGCGACGGATTGTCGTCAGAGATATTGCACATTTGCAAACAATCGGGGGTAGGTTGTAGGTTATATGAAGACAAAATACCGCTTGACCCACAAGTAATTAGCACTTGTGAGGAGTTCAATTTAGATAGCACTACCATAGCCCTAAGTGGTGGCGAGGATTACGAACTGCTGTTTACTATTGCCCAAGCAGATTACGATAAGATAAAAGGTAATCCTAATTTTAGCGTAATAGGTTACATTACCGACAAAAGCGAAGGGGTAAACCTCGTCACCCGTGCGGGACAGTTTATACCGATTATAGCAAAAGGGTGGAACGCTTTAACAATTGACAATTGATAATTAACAATTAACAAGATATGAAAAGAAGAGCATTTTTTAAACGTGGGGCTTTAGCAGCTTTAGGAGGCTTAGTACTTCCTTCATTCGATTTACAAGCACAAACCCTTGGGGAAGCCCATAAAAACAAACGCACTAAAAACATCATCTTTATGGTGAGTGACGGTATGAGTTTCGGCACTTTGGTAATGGCTGACCTGTACCTAAAACGCAAATTCGGTCGCCCTTCCAGCTGGATAGGATTGTACGAAAGTAACCTCGCACAGCGCGCCGTAATGGATATGGCATCAGCAAGTTCAGTAGTCACCGACTCCTCAGCAGCGAGTTCGTCTTGGGGCGGTGGAGTACGTGTAAAGAACGGTAGCCTAAATATCAGTCCAGATGGCAAAGAGAATATGCCTATCTTGCAAAAGTTCAAAAAAGCAGGCAAAAAAGTGGGTTGTATCACTACCGTAATGGTAAACCACGCCACTCCGGCAGGATTCTGTACGTGGAGCAAAAGTCGTAATGCTATGGACGAGATAGCCCTCAACTACACCGAATTAGGCTTCGATGTGATGTTGGGTGGCGGTAGCAAATACTTTGACCCTGCCCATCGCAAGGACAAAAAAGACCTCTTTGCTGTTCTCAAAAAGAAAGGTTATACGGTAGCTCGTACTCGCGGTGAAATGCTGAAAGCACCTACTAATAAACCTCTTTATGGGCTCTTTGCTGAAGATGCCCTCCCCTACTCTATCGACCGCGCTCAAAGCAGTGAAGAACAAACTAAATCGCCTACTCTTGCGGAGATGACCGCTAAGGCTATCGATCAATTAAAAAGTCACCCTAATGGCTTTGTTATACAAGTAGAAGGCGGTAAAGTAGACTGGGCGGCACACGGCAATGATATAGGGGCTTTGCTGTACGACCAAGTAGCTTTTGACGAGGCTATAAAAGTAGCCCTTGATTTTGCAAAAGCCGATGGCAACACTCTTGTAGTGCTTACTTCCGACCACGGCAATGCTAATCCTGGACTCATCTACGGCAAAGAGTGTAATGACAACTTTGACAGATTGCAAAACTTCACCCATTCTAACGATTGGATATTGCAACAAATCAACTCTAACGACTCGGTAGCCAAAGTGCGTGAGCACGTTGCTCAATGCTGCGGTGGAATGAACATCAATGAGGAACAAGCTAAAGAACTCTTAGGCTATTACGCTAAAACCGAAAGAAAAGAAGACGGCTTGTACAACTACAAACACCTGCCTTACCGATTGTTTGCCGATATACAAAAAGCACATACTTCGGTAGGCTGGATAAGTATGGATCACTCATCGGATTACACCGAATTGGCAATGTATGGGCCAGGTAGCGAGCGACTTAAACCTTTTATGCGCAATACCGATATGCACAATTTCTTGTTGGAGGCAGCGGAGGTTAGAGTTTAGAAGTTAGGAAGTAGAAATCAGAAATTAGAGGGTGAAAAGTTTTCAGTTTCAGAAGCTCGTTACTTTTATAGGAATATTGCTCTTCATCGTGAAGTTGATAGCGTGGTACATTACCAATTCTAACGCTATTTTTTCGGATACGATGGAGAGCATTGTGAATATTATTGCCGCCTTTATGGGGCTCTATTCGCTATACCTCTGCAACAAACCTCGCGATACCGACCACCCTTATGGGCACGGCAAGGTAGAGTTTGTTACCGCTGGCATTGAGGGAATGCTCATCGCCATCGCTGGGGTACTTATTCTCATCGAAGCCTTTTCGTCACTCATAAAGGGAATACATCTCGATAAATTAGGCTGGGGGATTGCCCTTTTCGGGTCTACCGCCATAGTGAATTACGCTATGGGGTATATTTCTTACCAAAAAGGAAAAAAAGAGAACTCGTTAGTGTTGATGAGTGCAGGTAAACACTTGCAATCGGATACTTTTGCTACTTCAGCTATTGTGCTGAGTTTGGTGTTGGTACACTTCACCGGTTGGTTATGGCTCGACCCTTTAATCGCTATTGGTTTTGGTAGTTATATCATAGTGATAGGGTGGAAGATTGTACGCAAAGCCCTCAGTGGTATTATGGACGAGCGCGACGAAGCCCTCTTTGCCGAACTCGTAAATATACTGCAAGCTAACCGCAAAACCGAATGGATAGACATTCACAATATGCGCATTCAGCAGTTTGGGGCTCACTTACACATCGATGCTCATATCACTCTGCCTTACTATTATTCTTTAAAAGAAGCCCACCAAGAGATGGAAAAGGTGATTCATCTATTGGTAGAAAAAGTAGATAGAACTATAGAATTCAACTTTCACTTAGACTATTGCAAACCCTTTTCGTGTGAAATTTGCGCTATCGACTGTCCCTTTAGAGAAAAACCTTTTGTGCAGACTATACAGTGGGACGTGAAGAACATCGCTGGAGTAGCGAAGCATAGATATGAACCACTAAAACAATAATGCAAATTAGATACTATAAACATTGGTTCTTTGAGGTTTAATTTTGATGTACTTGACCTATTGTAAATAACTAACGGTATTCTTCTTGCTCGTTTAAAGTATATTTATTAATTTTGCACCAAAATATTGCCTTTATAATATGATAACTACTTTCTTTTCAGAAAATTTAGGGTTTACTACCATATGCGTTTTTCTACTCTCTTTGGGAGTAGCATACTTTTCTTTGCCAAGTATTATATACGTGTCAAAGTACAAAAACCTAATGGATAAACCTAATGCACGTAGTTCACATAAAGAAAAAACACCTACCTTAGGAGGTTTTTCTTTCTTCGTAAGTTTAGTTTTTACTCTCTTTTTACTCCGTTTTTTCGATAATGACAATGTAGGTATTAACATCTTATCTGGTGTAGGTGTACTCTTTTTCGTTGGCTTAAAAGATGACCTCGTAGGTGTAAATCCTAGTACTAAGATTATAGGTCAAATTATAGCCACCCTGATGCTTTTTTTAGGAACTGGGCTTAAAATCACTACTCTTGATAATTTCTTAGGCATTACTGATATTCCATATTGGCTCTCTATTTTTATGAGCTGTGGTATGATGATGATGATTGTAAACTCTTACAATCTTATTGATGGTATTAACGGATCAGCTGCAATGGTAGGTATTGTAATTTTTGGTGCTTTTGCTTATGTTTTCTACGATGCTCAACTGTACTACTACTTCCTGTTATCAATCCTATGTATAGGTTTTTTATTAGCCTTTTTACGCTATAATCTATCGGTAAGGAAACGCGTTTTTATGGGAGATACAGGCTCTATGATTGCAGGTTTTCTCATCGCAGTTCTCGCTATTAAATTCTTTGCCCTAAACACTGAAGCCTTAGAAAGTGCTATTATACACCCCACAAATAAAATATGGGTACTTCTTGCAATTATTTTCATTCCCTTTTTTGATACTACCCGCGTGTTCACCACCCGCCTATTGCGTCACGGACAACCTTTTAAAGCCGACCGCAGTCATATCCACCACGTGATGATAGACTATATGAAATTGTCGCACTCACAAGCAAGTGTACTATTAGCATTCATCAATTTAATCGTTTGTGTGGTGATTTTATATCTCAATACTTTTCTATCTTCTCTTTATTTAGGAATTGTTTTAGGAGTTATTTTTATAGGATTGGCAGGGCTCCTCTTTTATGTAAACAGAAGCTATCACACCCGTAAGAGAAAACAAAAAATAAGACATATTGTGAATGAAATTATAAAAAAGAAATAATTTTTGTACCTTTGCGCCCTATCTCATAAGAAATGCTCAAACAGAATTTACAACTTAAACTCTCACAGAAACTCTCACCTCAGCAAATACAGCTGATGAAACTCGTACAACTCCCCACTCTTGCTTTCGAACAGCGCGTGAAACAAGAGATGGAAGAAAACCCCGCTTTAGAATCAGGACGCGAAGAAGATGCCCTTGATGAGTTTCACGATGAGTTTGACAACTCTGCTGATGAATATAACGATAACGATGTGATTGATATGGACGATATCAACATCGATGAATACCTCAGTGATGACGAAATTCCCGACTATCGTTTGCACGCTAATAACTACAGCGACGACGATGAGGATCGCGATATTCCTTTCAGTGCGGAGGTATCGTTCCACCAATCCCTTATCAACCAATTAAACACCTTTACCCTCTCGGATGAAGATTACCTCATCGCTGAGTTCCTCGTGGGTAGCATAGACGATACAGGCTATATACGCCGATCTATTCAAGACCTTACCGATGACCTCGCTTTTACCCAAAATATCTATACTGAAGAGGAACACGTAGAGCAAATACGCCAACAGATTATATTTCAATTAGACCCTGCAGGAGTAGGTGCTTCAGACTTGCAAGAGTGCTTGCTCATACAACTGCGCCGCAAAAAACAAACACCTACTATAGGGTTGGCAATAGAAGTGCTTACCGAAGCCTTTGAGGCGTTCACTAAAAAGCATTACACCAAACTGCAACAGCGCTTTTTGGTAACTGAAGAACAACTGAAGGAAGCGGTGCAAGAGGTGGAACGCTTAAACCCTAAACCTGGAAGTTCCTACGTGGGCAACAATGTGCATATAGAGCAAATTATCCCCGATTTTACCGTAAAAGTGGTAGATAACGAGTTGGAACTCTCTCTCAACGGACGCAATGCTCCTGAACTACACGTTTCTAAGGAATATAGCACTATGCTCGACACTTATAAGAAGAGTAAGGAAAAGAGCAATTCACAAAAAGAAGCAGTGTTTTTTATCAAACAGAAGCTGGATTCGGCTAAGTGGTTTATAGATGCTATTCGTCAGCGACAACAAACGCTCCTCATCACGATGAACGCCATTATGGAGCACCAACGCGAGTACTTCCTCACAGGTGATGAGCTGAAAATAAAACCGCTTATTCTCAAAGATATTGCCGATAAGGTAGGTATGGACATCTCTACCGTGTCGCGGGTAGCGAGCAGTAAATACGTAACCACTCCTTACGGTACCAAACTCATTAAAGATTTCTTTTCGGAATCTATGAAGAACGACCAAGGAGAAGATGTTTCTACTCGTGAAATCAAGCAGATATTACAACATATCATCGCTAAGGAAGACAAGAGTAAACCCCTCCCCGATGATGAATTGGCACAGCTCCTCAAAGAGAAAGGTTACCCCATTGCACGCCGTACTATCGCCAAATACCGCGAACAAATGGATATACCTGTAGCACGCCTCAGAAAAGAGCTGTAAGTGTGAGTCTCACAGGCAAAACATAAAGAAACTCCAGTATAGTGACAGACTGTACTGGAGTTTTTTTGTCGTAACACAACAAGCCATTTTACAAATTAAAAGCTTCTTTTAATTCATTATACACCTGTTTGATAATCGAAGTTGGTTGCTCAAAGATGTGGAATATACATAGCTACAATTTCTTTATTTCCTACTTTGTAATAATAGAAGCCCTTGCCTTTATCGATGAGTGCGTTTTCTTTAGATTGATATTCACCTGTATTTTTAGGGTAATTTTTCAATCTTCTTTTTCAGTAAGAGAAAGTCTTCGGCAGAGTTTTCAACTCATCATTAACCATTATTTCACTATCTTCATCTCATTTAGCAAATACCCTGCTCCGGCGTATTTATCGATGATAAACAGCACATAGCGAATATCTACCATAATATTACGACATATTTTAGGGTCGTAGTGGATATCGCTCATTGTGCCTTCCCACACGCGGTCGAAATTGAGACCGATAAGGTTACCTTGTGCGTCTATCGCAGGACTGCCCGAGTTGCCTCCCGTGGTGTGATTGGTTGCTACGAAACACACAGGCATCTTGCCGTTTTTGCCGTAAATACCATAGTCTTTTTTCTCATAGAGCTCGCGCAGTTTGGCGGGCACATTAAATTCGTAGTCGTTAGGCACGTATTTCTCCATTACACCGTCTAAATAAGTCATATAATCATAGGTTATAGCATCCGAAGGTGAGTAACCAGCTACCTTTCCATAAGTAACGCGCAAAGTGCTATTGGCATCAGGAAAAATGCGGTCTTGAGGTTTCGAGAACTCCAAGATAGCCTTCATATAAGTACGCTGTAAGGCGGTAATCTCGCTATCCAACTGTCGGTAAGTAGGCACTACAGTTCCGTAGAAATGAGCGACAATTTGCTGTACAAATTGTACGCCTATGTCATTTTTGAGGCGCCTTTCAAAAACTTCATCGGGTAGGTTGAGTACTTTTTCCATTTCGGTTTTAGAAGCCAAAAACGACTCTTTATAGAGTTTGTCAGCCAGTGTGTGTATCTCAAACTGCTGTAAGTTAGGCGAGAGTAGGGTTTTAGGCATCACCTGAGCATAATACACTACCGCTTTTTCAAATACGGCTTTATCTACATTCACATCGTAGTTTTTAAATACCGTTTCAAAGTTGTTTAAAAGGTTCTTCTTGCGGTCGTTGAACGATTGTGTTCCTTTCTCGTGCAGCGCATTTTGCAGTTGAAGGATTTTATAGCCATTTGCCAGCAAGTCAATATTGCGCTGTACCAACTCCGAAAAGAGATCTACTGCCAAAGCATAGTTTTGTATTTGAGCGTATTTTTCAGTAAACTGAGGTAAAATATAACCATATTCAGCAGTTTTACCTGCTTTTTCTATCTCTTTTTGAAATTTCTGTTCTTGAGCGCGTTTGATAGCTACCGCATCCGATTTTTTCAAACCTTGTGTTTCACCTATCCACTTTTTCCAATAGTTGGCAACGCTGGCGTATTTAGAGGCGTATTTTATTTTTATTTCGTTGCTGTTGCGCATAAAGCCGTCTTGCACTTTGAGCACCACATCGCGAATGCCTATCTTAGCAGGATTCAATACATTCACAATTTGTTCCACTGCTACGGCAGGTAAATATTCTTCAGTACGACCTGGATAACCGAAGACCATTGTAAAATCGCCTGCTTTCACGCCTTTTAACGAGATAGGAAAGAAGTGTTTGGGGCGATAGGGCACGTTGTCTTTGGAGTAGGTTGCGGGGCGGTTGTTTTTATCGGCGTATACACGGAAGAGCGAGAAGTCCCCCGTATGGCGAGGCCATACCCAATTATCGGTATCCGAACCGAATTTGCCTATAGCCGAAGGTGGTGCACCTACTAAACGCACATCTTTAAAAGTTTCTACTACAAAAAGGATATACTGATTGCCCTCGTAGAAAGCACGAACCCGATTCTCTTGCCACGCTTCTTTAGGCGAGTTTTTCACCAAAGAGGCAATATTGCGTTCTATCTGAGAGGCGCGAACGCTCTCACTACTTAGGTTTTGAGTATCGGCGAGTACTTTTTGGGTAACATCTTCAATACGTACAATAAAAGTAACTTCTAAATTCTTGTTAGGCAACTCTTCCGATAGATTTTTAGCCCAAAAACCATCGGTAAGGTAATCATTTTGCACTGAGGAATGCGCTTGTATCTGTCCGTAGCCACAATGGTGATTAGTGAGCAGTAGCCCTTTATCCGAAATCATTTCGGCAGTACAGCCTCCATTGAAATGAGGCACGGCGTCTTTCAAGCTCGACTTATTGACGCTATAAATATCACTCACCGACATTTTCATACCTAAGGACTTCATTTCTCTGGCGTTCATACCCTCCAAAAGTGAAGGAATCCACATACCGCCTTGCTGTGCCGTTAAGGTAACAGGTAACAAGTAAAAGCTAAAAAGTAATAAAGAGATAAACTTCTTCATAGTCACTGTTTAAATTAAAGTGCAAATATAGGGAATATTTTCTAAAAATTTGGTTTTAACTGTTGTTTGTTGTTGTAGAAATCTTCAATGACTTTAATCACTTCGTCTTCAGTATCTACTAAGTGAAACAAATCCAAATCCTCAGCGCTAATATTATTAAATTTCTCTAATAATATCTTCTTTATCCAGTCTACAAGTCCGCTCCAATAATCTGTACCGACTAAAATAATAGGAATTTTGTCTATCTTATAAGTTTGCACGAGAGTGAGGGTCTCGAAGAGTTCGTCGAGGGTACCAAAGCCCCCAGGCATTGCTACAAATGCCTTAGAATACTTTACAAACATCACCTTACGCGCAAAGAAGTAGTTGAATTTAATATTCTTGTCGTGGTCGATATAAGAGTTATTCGTCTGCTCGAAAGGCAAATCAATATTCAGTCCTGCCGATACACCTTTGTTTAGGTGCGCACCTTTGTTGCCCGCCTCCATAATACCAGGTCCACCGCCGGTGATAATACCGAAGCCTTCATCTACTATCTTTTGTGCAATACGCACAGTGAGTTCGTAATAAGGTGTTTCAGGCTTAATACGTGCCGAACCAAAAATACATACACAAGGCCCTATGGAGCTCATCTGCTCATAGCCGTGTACAAATTCTCCCATTATTTTAAATATCGACCAAGCGTCGTGTGTTTTAGTTTCGTTCCAAACTTTAGAATGTTTTTTCATTGAGTTAAATGTTAAAAATTAAGAGTTAAGGAGTATAGTTTTTCCAACCATATTCGTAATATTTTTCAGTAGGCATAAATTCGGCAGCTCCACCGTCTAAATCGCCTGCGCAAGGAATGCGGTGCAATCCCCAGTTACAAGGCTTGCTTTTGCCTGTTTTATAGCTTGTCCAAGTGCCGAGAAAGCTGTTGTTAAAATAAGCGTCGGAATCGTCATCTATATAGTCATACAAAAATCGGTTTTTGCTATCTACATACCATTTAACGAATAGCTTTCCTTTAAAAACACCCGTAGCACTCTGTTTAGGGTCTTCTTTCAGTTCATAGGTAGCAACAACTATGCCTTCTTCTTTCACTTTCCCCTTGTACTCATCGTCTACTCCATAGGAAGGTAGCGCAAAAGCATATAGTGTATCAATAGTGATGTTCCCTTGAAAAGTGCACTCGTTCTTATCTACCATAGTGTTACCTTTCATTGTATAAGTACGCTTTCCTTGCTTTTGTACTGTAAAGTCAATCCTCAATCGCTTTTTGTGTGCCCCTATAAAACCGAGATAAAGTATCTTTTGCATTAGCAAAGGCGAGATATCTTTCTCATTGATATTTATTTTAGCTTTTATCAATGGAGATTTTCTGCCTTGTTCAGTGCTAAAAGGGGTCATCGCGTCTATAATGCCCTTCTGCGTACAAGTATTTTGTGCATAAGAGAAAGTAGTGATAATATATAATAAAAAGAATAGTTTCATTATTTAGGTAACTGTTTTTCACTTTTGCCAAATTGGCTAATTGTCTCAAATTTCCTTATCTGTGCGACTTGTTCTCTCAAATTTCTTTAGGTCATTCCCTTTGAGGGCGTTCTCTACGAGTTCGGGAAGGCGGTCAGGAGTACAGGCAAAGCAGGCGATGCCGAGTTTGCTGATTTCTTTACCGAGTTTCTCATCGTAATCAGGACGACCGCTGTCAGAGAGGGCTAAGAGCACCAATATCTTTACGCCTTCTTGGTGCATTTCGTTCAGGCGACGCAAGAGTCCGGCGCGTACACCTCCTTCATAAAGGTCAGAAATGAGAATAAACATCGTTTTGCGCGGATTCTCAATAAGTGTTTGGCAATACGCCACCGATTTATTAATATCTGTCCCTCCTCCTAACTGTACCCCAAAAAGCATATCCACAGGGTCTTCACGACAGACTTCCGTAAGGTCGGTTACTTCTGTATCAAACACTACCACGTGCGTATCAAGGGCTGGCATACTCGCAAAGATAGACCCCATTACTGACGAATATATAATCGAATCACACATCGAACCACTCTGGTCGATGTCTAAAATCACTGTCCAGTTCTTTTGGCGCTGGGTGCGTTCAAAAAAATAGAACTTTTCAGGAATAAGTCGCTTGGTAGCGGTATCGTAGTTCTTGAGGTTGCGCTGAATTGTGCGCTTCCAGTCGGTCGACGAGAAGTTGGCAATAGGCGTATGCGCTTTTTTGTTGAGCGCACCGGTAACAGCGCGGCGTAGGTCTTGCTCCATACGCTTCATAATCTCATTGACTACCTCTTTCACCAATTCGCGTGCGGTATTTTTAGATTTGGCAGGTATTTGCCCTTTGAGTGCCATCAAAGTGCCCACCATAGAGATATCGGGCTTTACGTTTTTAAGAGTTTCAGGTTCAAATAGTAGCTTGGTGAGTCCTTTGCGCTCAATAGCATCGCTTTGAATCACACTTACCACATCGGGAGGAAAGAACGAGCGCACATCGGTGAGCCACTTAGCTAAGTTGGGTGACGAACTGCCTAAGCCTGCCGAGCGTTTGCCTCCATTATTACCGTTACCTTCAGTATCGTCGTAGAGGGCAGCCAGCGTGGCGTCCATCAGCGATTGTTGCTCATTGAGCGATACCTCACCCAAAGCATTCAAATCCTGACCCAAGATGAGTCGCCAACGTGTAATTAGGTCGTCCATTATAAAATATAAAAAAGTAATCCTAATTGTAACACATTCGATTTGAGGCTCGTATCATCAGTAGTTTTAGCATCTTTCAGTAAAGGGGTAAGATTGTACTGCACATAGAAGTTCAAGGCGTTATACCCAAAGGCAATAAAAGGCTTTACCTGAAACGTATAAGCTATATCGGAGTTCTGAAAAGCTATAGAAACACCATTGGCAGTATACAAACTTCTACCGCTGAAGATATAGGCAAAACGCGCTCCTGTATACACGCGCCAAAACTTATGACTGTAAGGAGTAGAGGTGCGAAAGCGAAACTCTACGGGTATTTCTACCGAATGCGTCTCGAAGAAATTACGAGTGATGTTCCGGTCGCTGAAACGTTCTACTATCTCATAGCTCACGCCCGAAACCGTTTTGTTAGCCACCATATTGTTGTACACCAAATCGTAAGCATAGCCTATACCCACCCCAAAGCCTACATTACGCGCTTTGTTCATAGGTAGGTCGCGAATGAAACCTACGTGAATCCCCCTTGAAAGGTTGTGTTGCACCACGCTATTTGCTTTACCAGCCAAATAGTCATAAGTAAGACCAAAGTAAAATTGGTCTTCGAGGTAGTGCAGGTCTGCCTCCGTATCGGTAGCAGTAGCCGTTTGTGGGGTGCTTATCATTCCATCATCGTTATTCTCTTGAGCAAAAGTAAAGAGCGAAAAGTGAAGAGCGAAAAGCAACAGTATCCTATTTAGTTTGTTCATCTTTTTTGTTGTATATTTTGGGCAAAGATAAGAATAATTAGCAAATTAGCAAATTAACAAATTTTCTAATTCTCTAATTTCCTAATCCGCCCATTCTCTTTCCGTCCCTACACTCCCCTTTTGAAGGGGCTAGGGAGATGTTTGTCTCCTTTTCCAGCTTGTCCCCCTTCGGG